>CAVAQY010000077.1:0-11405 GCA_963590865.1 Bacteroidaceae bacterium
AGATTGCCTTGACATTGCTGACACTGTTTCTGACAACAGTCTGTGAAAAGTTGACTCGGCAGCACAGGCTCTACTGGCCGCAGCACCGGCGAGCATCTTCACATCATCGCCAAACACAAGGGCAAAGCCTTCAATCCGATGGCAATGTTGGAGGTGGTAGGAAAATTTTACCAATTATAAATTTAGTCCTCAAACTCAAGGAAGCCTTCAATCCATTCCACCCTGTGCATGTTGGCCTCAGCCGACGGGTTGGACACCGAAAGTCCCAACAGGCGGATGGGATGTGCGGCAGAAAAGGCTGCCGACTTGACCAGTCGCTTGGCTAAGGGCAGTATTTCATCCTTGGTAGTGAGTATGCTCCGTTGGGTTATGCTGCGCGTTATCTGAGTGAAGTCAGCATATTTCACCTTCAGAGTGAGCGTCCGCCCCTCGAAATTGTCCTTCTTGATGCGCCTTACCAGTTCGAGCACGGTGTGGTAAAGCTCTATGGTTACCGCCGCACGCGTGCTGATGTCTTCGGCAAAGGTCTGCTCGCAGCCCACCGACTTGCGCACATATTCGCTCTCAACGGGGCGCAGGTCTATACCACGGGCAAAGTTGTAGTAGGTCGTGCCGGCCTTGCCGAACACTTCCTGCAGGTGTTTCTGCGAACATTCCAACAGGTCGCGCCCTGTGAATATGCCCATGAAGTGCATTTTCTCGGCCGTTTTCGCCCCGACGCCCCAAAACTGTTCTATCCTGAGAGAGCGGATAAACTCCTGCGCGCGGTCGGGATGTATCACCGTAAGACCGTCCGGCTTACGGTAGTCTGACGCTATCTTGGCCAGAAACTTGTTGTATGAAACTCCGGCCGAAGCTGTAAGGTGCAGTTCCTCACGTATGCGCCGGCGTATCTCCTTGGCTATGTCCACGGCAAGGGGCATATTCCTTTTGTTTTCCGTAACGTCAAGGAAAGCCTCATCGATGGATATTGGTTCTATGAGGTCGGTATAGTCGTGGAATATGGCGTGTACCTGAGCCGATACGGCCTTGTATTTGTCGAAATGTGGCGGCACAAGCACCAATTGGCGGCACATCCGCTTGGCCGAAACCACAGGCATGGCCGAGTGAACACCATAGCGGCGCGCCTCATAGCTGGCAGTCGACACCACTCCGCGCGGCTCGTCGTGAGCCACAGCCACGGGTTTGCCACGCAGTTCGGGACAGTCGCGCTGCTCAACGGAGGCGAAAAACGCATCCATGTCAACGTGTATTATCTTGCGCTCTGGCATACGGTGCAGATAAGTCGGGACGACGGCACGTTGAATGTGGTGTGAAGGATGCCGTCAGAACAGGGAAGCAACGTCTTCAAATCGGCACGCAGGCCGCGCCCGGTCAGTTTCAGAAGACTCTCTTTCATGGTCCACAGCCTCGTAAACTCGTACGCAGGGTCGGTGGAAGCGGTCACTTTTTCGTATTCAGACAGGCTCAGCACATGACGGGCAAGGCTGTCCTTGAATGGCCGGACGGCTTCTATGTCTATGCCTATGGGCTTGTCGTCTATCGCACAGGCCACGGCTGTGCGGCAATGGCTTAGGTTGAAGTGTATTGTCTCGTGGCCTTTGACAAACGGTTTCCCGCCCTCTTTATAGCCGAACTCCACGTTTTCAGTTATTCCGTATTCTGCTTTGAGGGCGTGCATGAGCAGCATATATGCGGCAACACACAGTCTGCGCCCCTCTTCATGGCTGAACCGCAGGGCTTGGTTGCGCCGTTGTTCAGATATGCGGGCGAGTGCTTCGTCAAGATTGAAGCCGTAAATGTCGTTGTCTATATATACCATGCTCTACTTACCATGCTCTAAAGCCACAGCCTTTAGTCTGTGGAATCGGCCACTCCGATGCCCGTTTCCGGCTTCGGAATCTTGCGGTTCGGGTTCTCCTTTGCACCAAGGTCAACCAATTCGCGGCCTTTTTTGGCCACGCTCTGATTGCCGGAAAGCAATTTGTTGTCGGCAAAGGCATAAGCCTTCTGCGCTTTCTCCATGGCGTCGCCCAAGTCACGATAGCGTTTTACGAAGTCCCCCAGCCTGTCAAGGAGCTGTTCAGCCACTCCGAACACCTTTTCCTGATTTTCCGCCTGTTGGTTCTGCACCCATGCTATGTGTATCATGTGGAGTATGCCGAGAAGATTCTGCTCCCCCGTGATGAACACCTTGCGCTCAAAAGCCTCGCGCCACAGGGTCGGGTCGTTGGCAAGGGCGAGTTGCAGCGACGATTCGAACGGCACGAACATGATAACGAAGTCGACGGCCTCGCGCGGAGCCTTGACATACTTGCTGTAATCCTTGCGTGCAAGCTCGCCGACGTGCTGCCTTACGCTCTTTATATGGTCTTGCAAGTATCGGTTCCTTTCCTCCTGCGAGGTGGCGTTCACATACTTTTCGTAGGCCGTGAGCGACACCTTGGAGTCTATTATGGCATCCTGTCCCTGCGGATAGTGCAGTATCACGTCGGGCTGCATCTCCTTGCCCGTGTCGTCGTTGCGGATTGGCCGTCCCGACTCGTCGCGCAAGCGTGCCTGAACCTCATAGTGGATGCCCTCGGTAAGCCCTTGCGAGGCCAACAAGTCGCCCAGTATTATTTCGCCCATATTGCCCGCAGCCTTGTTGTCCCGGCGCAACACGTTGGCCAGATTGTCGGCTTTCATGCCGATTTCGCGGCTACTGTCCATCATCAGACGTATCTGTTCGCGCAGAGAAGCGGAGTGTTGTGCGGTGTCTTTCATGCTTTCGCTGATTGCTTTCCGCATATCTCCGATGGCTTCCTTGAGCGGTTGCGTTATGCTTCCCACGCTTTCAGAGTTCTGTTCCTTCAGCTTCTGCGTGTTCTGTTCCATTATCTGCTGCGCCATGTTGGCTATCTGCTCCTTTGCTGTGCGCAGTTGTTCGGCAAACTGTTCGCTCCTAAGCTTCGTCTCCTCGGCGTTTTGCTTGCGCAGAATGTCTATTTCGCGCTGCCGTGCTTCGGCTTCGGCGGCCATAGTGCGGTTGTCCTGCGACAGAAGGCGCACCTCCTGCTCGGCTTTCTCGGCACGTTGGGTCAGGCTGAGCAGCTGTTCGCCGCGCAGTTCCAGCTCGGTAGCCTTTTTCTCGGCATCGACAGCCAGACGCGAGCGTTCCCTTTCCGAGGCGGAAACCTTGCGTATGGCCACGGCCAAAGCCACGACGGTCACAAGCAACAGGGCGGAAAGAAGATTGACAATCATAGGCTAAGGGCAGCTTCCTGCACCATTTCGCCGAGTGTAGGATGCGTGTGGATAATGTCTTTCAGCTCGTTTACGGTGGTGTTGCGACACATCAGCGCGGCAATCTCCTGTATTATGTCGGCCGAATGCATCCCGAAGGCGTGGCAACCTATGATGCGTCCATCCTCTTCGGACACGACAAGCTTAATGAGTCCCTCGGTCTCGTTCATGGCCAAAGCCTTGCCGTTGGCGCGGTAATGCGAGCGTGCGCAACGGTAGGCCACAGCGTTTGCCTTGCAGAAGTCCTCGCTTGCGCCCACACTTGCAGCCTCGGGATTGGTGAAAATGGCGGCGGGCATGATGTCGAAACGTATGTTGTCTGTGCGGCCGAGCACATGGTTTATGGCACGTAGTCCCTGCATTGTGGCGGCGTGGGCGAGCATCTGCCTACCGTTAACATCGCCTATTGCATAGATACCTGGCACGTTTGTCTGCATATTGTCGTCCACCTTGATGCCCTTTGCGTCATATTCCACGCCCACAGAGTCGAGGTTCAGTCCCTCGGTATTAGGTTTGCGTCCCACGGCAAGCAGCACCTTGTCGGCCTCAACAGCCACGGTCTTACCCTTGCGGTCAAACGTTACCTGACCGTTGGCGATGGAGTTTACTGCAGATTGCAGGTAGAACTCTATTCCTTTCTTCTCCAGTTGCTTGCGCAAACGCTTGGCGATGTCGCCGTCAAGTGCCGGCAGACATTCCTTGAGAAACTCTATTACGGTGACTTTGCAGCCAAAACTGTTGAACACGCAGGCAAACTCCATGCCGATAACTCCCGCGCCCACGATGCAAAGGCGTTGCGGCAGCTCGGTCAGATTGAGCAGTTGCGTACTGTCAAGCACCATGTCAGCATCCATATCCGCTATCCTTGGCATCTTCGGACTCGACCCTGTGGCTATAAGAATGGCCTTGGCGGTGTATTCCTCCTGTCCGACCGTGACGGTATGGGCATCCTTCAGCTGCGCCTCGCCTTGCACATAGGTTATACCGGGAGCCGAGAGAAGGGTTTCAACGCCGCTGCGGAGCTGTGCCGTGACAGCGTTTTTGCGCTCGACAACCTTGCCGAAATCAAACGAATATTGCAGGTTTTCAAGTCCAAAAGTGTCAGCTTCGTGCAGGGTGTCCATTATTTCCGCGTTGCGGGCATAGGTCTTTGTGGGTATGCAACCCTCATTCAGACACGTGCCGCCGGGCATACGCTTCTCTATAATGACTGTGCTGAGACCGTTCTTTGCGGCATATTCGGCAGCCCGATAACCGCCAGGGCCGCTTCCGATGATGATGATGTCTGTGCTCATGGATGATGTTTTTAGGGATGAATGTGGAAACTTTGTGGGAATAAAATGCGGGTGTCTTGGGATGAAATTGCAGAAGGTTTCCGCTGTCGCCCGTTGGATTGCGCTACTGCAAGGCGGTGCCACACAGTCGGCAAGAAGGTAAAACGGCAGAGCCAATCCGTGCAGAAACGCTTGCGGATACGGCTCTGCCTCTAATGTCAGTTTGCTTCTTTCTGCGAAGAAACCATCTGTTTGTAGGTCACGATGGGACTCTTTGCGGCCAGCACATCGTCAACACGGCCTATCGGAGTGTTGTGCGGAGCACTCTTAACCACCTCCGGATCGGTCTTGGCTTCCTCGGCTATGCGGCGCATAACGGCGATAAAGCCGTCTATAGTGTCCTTGCTCTCGTTCTCGGTAGGCTCAATCATGAGCGACTCGTGGAACAGCAGCGGGAAGTAAATCGTGGGCGCATGATAGCCGTAGTCCAGCAAACGCTTGGCAATATCCATGGTGGTCACTCCCGTTGACTTGTCTTTCAGACCGTTGAACACAAATTCGTGCTTGCAGAGCCCGTCGATGGGCAGGTCGTAAACGTCCTTCAGCGACTCCTTGATGTAGTTGGCGTTGAGCGTAGCCAGCGGACCCACCTTCTTCAGCTGCTCGTGTCCGAGCGAAAGTATGTAGGCGTAGGCGCGCATGATAATGGCGAAGTTGCCGTGGTAAGGGCCTACCGAAGTCTCGCACTCGCCGGGCAGGAACTGCTCAAGTCCCTTTCTCACGCCCACAGGACCGGCACCGGGACCTCCTCCACCGTGGGGTGTCGAGAATGTTTTGTGCAGGTTGATGTGCATGACGTCAAAGCCCATGTCGCCCGGACGTGCCGCACCCAGCATGGGGTTGAGGTTTGCGCCGTCGTAATACAGAAGTGCTCCACAGGCGTGCACGAGCTTTTCTATTTCGGGGATGGCCTTTTCGAAGAGTCCAAGGGTGTTGGGGTTGGTCATCATCATGGCGGCTACGGTGTCGTCGAGCAGCCCTTTCAGGTCATCAACGTCAACGATGCCCTCCGGCGTGCTCTTCACTTCCACCACCTCCAGACCGCACACGGCAGCCGAAGCCGGGTTTGTTCCGTGGGCTGAGTCAGGCACAATCACCTTAGTTCTCTTCGTGTCGCCACGGCTCTCATGGTAACTTCTTATCACCATAAGACCGGTCAACTCTCCGTGAGCGCCGGCAAAGGGATTGAGAGTGAACTTGCTCATGCCTGCTATCTCGGCCAAAGCATGGTCAAGACCTTCGCACACCTTGAGTGCTCCCTTGCAAGTCGACTCCGGCTGGAGCGGGTGCAAATCGGCGAAGTCGGCCATTGCCGCAATCTCTTCGTTGATGATGGGATTGTATTTCATGGTGCAGCTGCCCAGCGGATAGAACCCGTTGTTCACTCCGAAGTTGTTTTCGCTGTGGTTGGTGTAGTGCCTTACCACAGTCATCTCGTCACATTCGGGCAGCGCAGCATCGGTCTTGCGGCGCATATCGGCAGGAATGTCGTAGTTGCCAAAACTGTTTTTGGGAAGTGAGTAGCCCTTGCGTCCCTCGTGCGACAGTTCAAAGATAAGATTTCCGTATAGTTTGTTGTTCATGGCTCAGATGGTTTCAATAAGTTTGTCAATCTCTTCCTTGGTGCGCTTCTCCGTCACGGCAAACATGATTGTATCGTCGGCCACCTTTATGCCGCCGAAAATGCCGTTGTCGATGAAGCGTTTCTGCAGATCATCCACATCGCCGTCGTACTTGACGCAGAACTCATTGAAGAACGGACGGTCGAAAGCCAACTTGAAATGTCCGGTACCTACGAGCCTTTCGCACAAGTAGTGGGCACCTGAGTACGACAGTTCTGCGGCCTCTTTCAGCCCTTCCTTGCCCATAACCGACATGTATATGGTGACGAAGAGTGCCATCAGACTCTCGTTTGAGCAGATGTTCGACGTGGCTTTCTGCCTCCTTATGTGCTGCTCACGTGCTTGCAGCGTCAGCACAAACGCCCTTTGTCCACGGTTGTCCTTGGTCTTGCCTACTATACGTCCCGGCATTTTGCGTATCAGCTTCTCCGTGCAGCACATGTAGCCCACCGAAGGACCGCCGAAACTCATTGGAATGCCGAGGCTCTGACCGTCGCCTACGGCTACGTCTGCGCCCCATTCGCCCGGAGTCTTGAGCACAGCGAGGTCGGCAGCCACGCTGTTCATTATCAGGAGAGCCTTGTTGGCGTGTGCCAAGTCGGCCACTCCGTCGTAGTCCTCAACCACTCCGTAGTAGTTAGGCTGCTGCACGAGCACTCCGGCAACACCGCCTTGCACAATCTTTGCGGCCAGGTCTTCCTTGTCGGTTGCACCGTCTTTGGCGGCTATCATCTCCAGCTCGATGCCGTGAAACTTGGCATAAGTGCGCACAACGGCAAGCGTCTTGGGGTCTACTGTGGCCGAAACGAGCACCTTGTTGGCCTTCTTTCCGGCAGCCACAGCCATCATCACGGCCTCGGCCGTGGCGGTTGTGCCGTCATACATTGACGCATTGGAGATGTCCATGCCCGTAAGCTCGGCCATCATCGACTGGTATTCGAATATGTAGTGGAGCGTTCCCTGCGATATTTCAGCCTGATAGGGAGTGTAAGACGTGAGGAATTCGGAACGGCTCACGATGTTTGGCACCACCGAAGGGGTGTAGTGGTCGTAAATGCCTGCTCCGGCAAAGCACGTCAGATGGGCATTTTCCTTGCCGAGAGTGTCAAAGAAACGGCGCACTTCCAGTTCGCTCATGGCTTCGGGGAGTTTGTATTCACCCTTGAAGCGGATGCTTTCGGGCACCTCGGCATACAGGTCTTCGAGCGACTTCACGCCGATTTTCTCCAGCATAGCGGCCAGGTCAGCCTCAGTATGCGGAAAGTATTTGTAGATCATGTCTATGGTTGTTCGTGTGTATGGGTTTGTCTTGAATGATGGTTGGCAGCGGTGCGGAGTCCTTCGGCAACCGTTCGGGAACTGTTGTTCCTTGCAATTGCCGCCGACCATCGTACCGCTGCCAATCCGAAAAGCTGAATTTAAGCCTCCTTAGCGCAGAACTCCTCGTATGCCTTGGCGTCCATCAGGTTGTCAAGCTCGGCCTTGTCAGACAGCTCAACCTTGATGATCCAGTTCTCGAAAGCGTCCTTGTTGATGAGTTCGGGAGTGTCTTCAAGAGCCTCGTTCACCTCAACCACGGTACCGCTAACGGGCGAATTGAGGTCGCTGGCAGCCTTTACGCTCTCCACGGCTCCGAACTCTTCGCCTGCAGACACCTCGTCGTCCACTTCAGGCAGGTCAACATAAACAACGTTTCCGAGTGCGTTCTGGGCGTAGTCCGTTATTCCGACATAACCGAAATCGCCTTCTACCTTCACAAATTCGTGCGACTCTGAGTAGTAGAGTCCTTCAATTACCTTTGCCATATTAATGTTTTATTTTTTATAATGTTTGTCGTAGAACTTCTTTTTCACCACTTTTCCGGGGAAAGTCTTTTTACGTATCTGTATCTGCACGGGCGTGTCTAGCTTGGCGTAGGCCATGTCTATGAGAGCCATGCACACGCTCTTGTCTGTGGATATGGTGTGGTAGCCGGTGGTCACCTCGCCTATCTTGTCGCCGTCGGCGTTGAGCACAGCATAGCCGTGACGTGGTATTGCCTTGTCTTCAAGCTCTATGCCCACCACTTTCTGCTTCACTCCGTCGGCCTTCTGGGCAATTAGTGCGTCGCGGCCGATGAATTCCTCCTTATCGAGTTTGCAGAAGATGCCCAGTCCGGCCATGATTGGCGAAATGGAAGCCGACAGCTCGTCGCCGTATAGGGGCAATCCCACCTCGAAGCGCAGCGTGTCGCGGCAGCCCAATCCGCAGGGTTTGCACCGTCCGCTTGCCATCAGCTTGTCCCAGCAAGCGCGGATGTAGTCGTGCGAACCGTATACCTCAAAGCCGTCCTCGCCAGTATAACCGGTACGGCTCACAATCACGTCGCCTATGGTCTTGACTGTATAGAACGTCAACTCGCTGCACGGCAACGACAGAATTTCTTCCATCACCTGCTCCGACTGCGGTCCCTGCACAGCAAGCTGGCCGTAGAAGTCAGAACGGTTGTGCATTTCTATGTCGAAACCCTCGGCATTCTTCTGCATCCACTCCCAGTCCTTGTCGATATTGGCAGCGTTGATCACGATGAAGTAGTCGTTTTCGCCCATCTTGTAGACCAAGAGGTCGTCAACGGTTCCGCCGTCTTCGTAGCACATCATGCCGTATTGTATCTGTCCGTCGGCCAGCGTGCTCACGTTGTTGGTGAATATGTGGTTCACATAGCGTTCGGCATCCTTGCCCTTTACTGTCACTTCGCCCATGTGCGACACGTCGAACACTCCGCAGGCTGTGCGCACAGCCTGGTGCTCGTCAACGATTGTAGAGTACTGGATGGGCATATCGAAGCCTCCAAACGGGCTTATCAATGCGCCCAGAGCCACGTGTTTGTCATACAGACAAGTTCTCTTGTTTTCCATTATTATGTATCAATAAGTTTATTCTGTCAACAGTCTTATCAAGTCTTCTTTCTTCAAGTTGCGTATCACGCAGTCCACGCTTTCGGGCAGAGCCTCCTCCACCGCCTTGCGCTCAAGGGTCACGTTTTTCAGCGGAGCGATGATGTTTTTGTCAAGTTCGCCCGTAAGAAAGTAGTCGCCAAGGAGGCTCATGCTCTTTATCACTCCGTTTTTCAGCTCCATGCGAGCCTCCATTTCGCCCACGCCGTCGATGTGCCTGTGCTTCACAACAGTATATTTGGGGTTATTGCCGTAGACAAATTCGGGCGACAGATATTCCTTTTCTATGTCCTCAACGGCCTTTACGTCGCTCTCGGAGAGTGTGGTTTCACCGTCGCAGAGGTTGGTTCTGACAAACGTCTTGAACTCTTCGATGTCCAAACCGATGTAGTCCTTGAGCAGGGCTATGCGCTGTCTGACGCTGCTGATGCCTTTGCTCACGAGCTTCTCGTCGGTAGGGGTGATGGAACCCACCATATTCTCCATGTCTGTGTCGTAGAGCATGGTGCCGTGCACTATGCTCCGTCCCGGAATGTGATAGAAAGCGTTGCCCGAAACCTTGCGGTCGCCTATCATAATGTCGTTGCGCCCGGACGCATGGGCATCCACCCCGAGTTTGCGCAACATGAGAACCACCATGTTTATGTAGCGGTTGAAGGTGAAGTTCACGGCCTCATCCTTTGTTACATACGAGAACATGATGTTGTTCATGTCAGCATACACGCATCCGCCTCCGCTCTTGCGGCGATAAGTGAGAATGTTGTGCTTGCGGCAGAAGTCGAGGTTCACCTCGTTTTCTATCAGCTGGTTGCGCCCGAAAATTACGCTTGGCTCCACTTGCCACATGAAAAAACAGTCGTCGGCATCAATATGGCTGGCGACAAACTCTTCCATTGCCAGATAAAACGAAAGGCGGCGTGTCTCTTTACAGGGCAGGGCGATATGTAGCATGGCTGCGTATATTACGCTGCAAAATTATTAAGAAAAGATGTAAGAGCCAAATGAAAGCGGCTAAAAATGGAATGGACGGAAACGGGGGCGTTGGGCCATATGAAGAAAGAGCCGTGATTATTTGGAAAGTTCCAATCTTTCCATTATCTTCGTCGCACAATTTGTCAGGGAAGGGAGTAGTATGGCAGCCTAGCTTGCTCTATGCAGAAGAAACGTTCTGGGCAAAATACCAGAGACGTTAGCTGGTTGGGGGCTTTTCGAAAGGACTGATTTCAATAATGTCAAAGAACTCAATTGTCCCCTTTTTCCGGGGTTATTTGACTAATATTTAACTGAACCCGATTTTAACGGGACACTAATGTTATAGTATCCTGAGCAACAAAAAAGTTTGCATAAAAATTGGGCGCATTTTGTCATGTGAAGAAGTGGGCACACAGGTCGAGTAGAGCGGAGGATTTTCACCTTCGCCCTCTCACGGAAGTGACAAAAGGGTTTGTTCAACGCTCGGAGAAAGACGATACTTGGCGACTTGCCATAGCCCCATCTGCATGATGAAAAAAAACGCGAGGAAACGCCACAAAATGTATACCTTTACAGGCGATTTCTTGCAAAAAGAGAGTATTTTTTAGAATATCGCAAGTCAATCATGGAAGCCCATGGACAAGATGACGAAAGAACAGCGCAGCCGGTGTATGGCCTCCATACACAGCAAGGACACCAAGCCGGAAATCTTGGTGCGACGCTACCTGTTTGCCCATGGCTACCGCTACAGGTTGAACCACCCACGTTTGCCGGGTCATCCCGACATCGTGATGCGCAAGTACCGCACGGTAATCTTCGTTAATGGCTGTTTTTGGCATGGTCATGAAGGTTGCAAGTATTTCGTGATTCCCAAGAGCCGCACAGACTTCTGGCAAGCGAAGATTGAGCGCAACCAAATTCGCGACAAGGAAGAACAACACAAGTTGGCAAGCATGGGCTGGCACAGCATCACCGTCTGGGAATGTCAGCTGAAGCCCAAGACAAGGGAACAGACCTTGCAGTCACTCGCATACACCCTCAACCGCATCTTCCTCGAAGACCATAGGGCGAAGAGATACGAGTTGCCGGAAGAGGAAAAGGCAATAGCGGCGGAGCCGGAAAAGTGAAAAGGGGGAAACAGGCCGCAACTTCCTACACAAGCCGTGGCTGAATGGCTTTTGAAAGACATTTGCTCACGAATGAGGGTGTGTCAAAACGATTTTTGAGGGATTGAGAACTTTTAATTTGAAACTTAT
>CAVAQY010000078.1:0-11179 GCA_963590865.1 Bacteroidaceae bacterium
CGCTCTACTTCAAGAACCTGCCGAAGCTGACCTATCCCGGCGGACTGACCATTGCGGGCATGGAGAACGTGAAGAAGATGTTTCTTGACGAGTGTCCGAACATCGACACGATGACCCTGCTTAGGCAGATTACCACGGCAGGACAGCTGAAGAGCGTGCGCATACCCGGTGTGAACGCCACGGCCAGCGTGGAGATGCTTCGCGGCATCATACAGAGCGGAGCCGTGGGCATAGACGCAAACGGCAGTACCTACGACGAGACGGGACAGTGCAGCGGTATTCTCGGCCGATGGATACTGACCGAACTTGTGGAGGACAGCGAGGTGGAGACACTGCAAAAGTACTTCCCGAAACTGGAGGTAATCAACTCTCAGTATTCGAGCGTCGTGTTTGACGACACGCAGAACGACACGCAGAACATCACCAATCCCGAGAACGGTACGAGCGGTGACGACTTTGAGCCGACAGGGCACTTCAAGCGTATAGAGCAAGAATGCCACACCTACAAATGCACATACGACACATCGAACGCAAACGACCCGTGTATGCTGTGTGAGCAGGTGAGCAACAGCGACTACAACCTCATGGCAGACGGAACGGAATATGACCCAAGCGACAACGCAGGTGTGGGCTATGACATCATGAAGCGACTGAAACCCTACTGGTATAAGGGCGTGAATGACTTCAAGAACCAGAAGAAGCACTTCTTCGCATCGAGTCTGTTCAAGGAGCCACTATCCACCGCCACCAAGTGCAACCGGGTGAAACTGGCCGACTGCTTGAAACAAAGCCTTGCGTGTGTGTACTCCGGCAACTTGAAAAAAGGAGACACCTATACCGTGGCGGAGAACTCGAACCACAACTGCTATGAGGTGGACGTGGACGGCATGAAGCAAGTGAGGTGGCCGGGCGTGAACTCGGCACTTGTGGGAGCAATCTTCGTGGATGAGGACGACAAGGTGGTAGGCACATTCAACATGAGCGTGAGCCATGCCCTGTTTGACTTTGTGCTGGGTGACTACATATTCTGCGATGTGCCAAAGGGTGCGAAGAAATTTGTGTTCTCCTCTCCAACCGGGTTTGATGAATTGGAGTGCATAGCCGTGGACAGCGAGGCCATTGAAGCCATTGAGCCAGACTGGGTGCATACGCATGACAGGCTGATAGGCGTGTATGGGCTGACGATGGACGCATTGATGCGACCACGAAGCATCAGCGGCCAGCGCACGCAGCGAGGTGACGGCACATCAGAGACCAATGGCGACTGGAAGTATGACGCTACCGGGCGAGTGAGCAACAGCAGTGTGCCGACCTCGGCGATGCACTACACATGCAAGGACTTCATGAACCTCTGCGAGATGCGCGGCAAAGGTTTCCAAGCCATAGACTACGAGATGTCGAAAGACGTGGCCAACCTTGTGATGGCTCTTGTGGGCGACCGCGACATACAGGCACAATGCGGATATGGCTGTAGTGCGGACTATATCACGGGAGCAAACAATGCCAACAGTTATGGTAACATTACAAGGCGAGGCACATCGACTGGCAGTTTGGGCAACATCGTCTTCGGCATGCAGAACTTCGTGGCTTGCTGCTACGAATGGATGGACTATGTGGCCGTGAATGTAAGTTCATTCGCTGCGTTCAAGAAGAACAAATGCGTGAGCAGCTCCAACGACCCAACAGATGCCAAATGGCACATCCATGACCCTGTGACCGGCGATGAGCGTGTGGTACAAGGCTTGAATGCGAGCGGCTACTGCATAGGAAGAGTGAAGTTTGGGCGGTATGCGGACGTGATAGCCTCGCGTGTGACTGCTGACAACAGCAAGTGGAATGAGAACTACTCAGATGTGCAGTGGTACTCACATAACGGAGGCCGTGTCGTTGGTCGTGCGGGCGACAATGCGTATGCGTTTGGCGGTCTCGTCTGTGCGTATGCGGGTAACGCTTCTTCGTACTCGAGCACGAGCTGCGGCTCTCGGCTCGCCTTCACCGGAAAAATCGTCATTGTCGTGGACGACGGGTCATTGTAGAAGAGAACGCGAGCGTGGCGGACGAAAATGCGGATGCTGCGTGAGAACGAAAGGAACGTCAGAGTGAGAGCACCCTTAGGTGCTGCTCACTCTCGCCACCCAAAAATCGGAATCAAGCAGGTGAAACAGAAAAAACAAATAACAAAGGCGGCAGCGCAAGCGAGCCTCGAAAGGTAGAGTGTCTTACGGCCGTGTCGTTGGTCGTGCGAACAACAATGCGAATGCGAATGGCGGTCTCGTCTATGCGAATGCGAATAACGCTTCTTCGAACTCGAACACGAACTACGGCTCTCGGCTCACATTAAAGGTATTGATTGTCGGCTGCGGCTCAGCAATTCAAAACAATTTTTGACTGCATTCGCCTTGCACGACAATTAAAGGTAAGGCCCACTTGTGGGCAGAAATCAGAATAAGCGTTGGCAGTCATGCCAAATGTTTATATAATCGTTCCTACTGCAACGGCCACGTGATGGCCAAGACAGCGAGCGAAAGACACGAGCCTCGGCAACCCTCGCCCTGCCAATAGCGCAGCGGCAGAAAGCCGGAACATAACTGAGTGCCTTGAAGGCGCAAAAAATGACAACATGGAAGAAAACGACATTGTGTTTCCACTCTCCAATCTGACAGGCGAGATAGCGAGCAGGAAGAATGTGGAAGACTCCTTTGACTATGTGGTGGGACATCTGGAATGTGCGGAACAGAGGGAGAAATACCGACCGCAGAAGAAAGCGATGTGCGACAGGCTGCAAAGAGAACTTGCCAGCGGAACGTTCCGAATAACGGAGTTTCGTGAAATGGAAGTAAAGGACGGTCCCAAAGTGAGAAAGGTGCAAGCCCCAAGGGTGTACGGACGTGTGGGATGCCATGCCGTGATGGTGGTGATGGAGAAATACACTTATCCGACCCTCATCAAGAACACAGCCGCAAGTATCAAAGGGCGCGGCATGCACTGGCTGCACCACATCGAGGAGGATGACACGCACAACGTGCCGGAGTTGACTGCCTACTACTATCAGAGCGACATATACCACTACTATGACAACATAGCCCAGTGGCTGATGAAGGCATTGATGAGAGAATATGTGAGCGACCCGATAGTGTTGCCCATGCTCGACAACTTCATAGAGCTGCTTGCAGAGGGACTGTCGAAAGGGCTGCGCTCATCACAGTGCTTTGCCAACCTGTTTCTGGACAAGATAGACCACAAGATGAAAGCTGCGGCAGGAAGATACTTTCTCGTTTATCAAGACGGACAGACAGAGGAACGGTCGCTATACTACCGCTATTGTGACGACATCGTGATAAAGGGCGCGACCAAAAAAGAACTGTGGCGACTACGCGAAATGCTTGTCAAGGAAGTGGAGAAATTGGGACTGCGCATAAAACCAAGCGAGGCCGTGCGCCCCCTGAGCGTGGGTCTGGACTACTTGGGATATGTGAACTATGGAACACACTCCCTCATCAGGAAACGGACGAAACGGAACGCGGCAAGGAAACTGGCCAAAGTGAAGTCAAGAAAACGCAGACAAGCAATCATAGGCTCATTCAAAGGGATGGCCTGTCATGCAGACTGTAAACATTTGTATTACAAACTAACAGGAAAAAGGATGAAGAAATTCGGGGAAATGGGCATCACCTACACGCCCAAGGACGGCAAGAAACGCTTTCCGGGAAAGACCACACGTCTCTCGGCCATACAGAACAAGACGATAGAGGTGCATGACTTCGAGAAAGACATGCACACGCCACATGGCGATGACCGTTACTTGGTGTCGTTCAAGGACGTGCAGAGCGGAACATGGGGCAAGTTCTTCACTGCATCGGAAGAGTTGAAGAGCATCCTTGACCAAGTGGAAGAAATGGAGGGCGGTTTTCCATTTGAGGCCGTCATTGTGAGCGACATCTTTGACGGAGGCAAGACAAAATACCGCTTCACCTAACCATGCTTAGCAAAAGATAAAGGCCGAGAAAGGAATATAAGCAATAAGTTTGTACCCACAAAATCATACGACGTATGGAAAAAAGATATGGCGCGACAAAACGAGACGACCAGCTGATGCGGATAGGACGGCAGAAGTGGGAGTTGATATACGGCTACGGCACAGACGGCACCATGGGCTGGAACTGGCGGAAGCGATACACACGCAAACCCACGATGGACGAGATAAAGGCGGACATCACGGAACAGATAAACCGCAACGTGGACGAGAAGATACTTTGCGGCATGACCTACAACGGCATGCAAGTGTGGCTATCGATCGAGAACCAACTGAACTACAAGGCCGCATACGACTTGGCAGTGCAGACAGACGGACAGACCCTGCCCGTAAAAATCAAGTTAGGCACAGATGAAGCACCGCAGTACCACACGTTTGAGACGGTGGAAGAACTGAAAGACTTCTATGTGGCCGCGGTAGCGCATATCCAAGACAGCCTCGCCGAGGGTTGGACGGAGAAAGACGACATGGACTGGGACAAATTCAAGACGTAACGAACATGAAGAAAATCTTATCATGGCTACGCGCCAGCAACAGAGGAAAGCATATCGCAGTCGGCATCGTCATTGGCTTGGGTGCTGATGACACCTATTGCGCCGCGTATGCAGGAGCGGGCGTGGCGGCTGCCCTTGAGCTGAAAGACAGGTTGTGGGGCGGCAAATGGGACTGGATAGACTTCGGCTGCACGGTGGCAGGAGTAGTGGCAGGACGCTTAATACGGTGGGCGGTATGGCAGTAGTATTGAAGATATGGAAGAGCACTGTGATGTGTCTTGGCGGCATGGTGGGCTGGATGATAGCCGAGTTCAAGCCCACGTTTCCACTGATAGCAGTAGCCATCGTGTTTATACTGTATGACGCTTACACGGCCTTCAAGCTCGACAAGCGCGTGCATGCGGCGTACCCCGAGCGGACGGACAGGAAGAGGGCCAAGTTTACCTCGTTTGCTTTCGGCAAGGTGGTGAAGCAGACCATACCGAAGCGGCTGTGGCTCATCATCCTTGCCTACTTGGCGGAGCACTGGGTGTTTGTGCATATGGAGGTGCCGCTGTCGTATATCATCACGGGCGTGATATGCTTTGAGCAGGGGTGGTCGATACTGGAGAACGAGAGCAGCTGCCGCCCGGAGGCAGAGCGCCGCTTCTGGAAAGTGCTGCAGCAAATCATGGTGGACAAGACGGCACGGCACTTTGACGTGAACCTCGACAAACTGAAAGAAGAGAAGGATGATAGTGTTGATTGACAACGGCCACGGTGAGGAGACCCCGGGCAAGTGCAGTCCCGACGGGCGGCTGCGCGAATACAAATACTGCCGCGAGACTGCCGAAGCGTTGTGCCGGGCACTTACGGCGAAAGGCTACCAGGCAAGGCGCATCGTGACCGAAGAGACGGACGTGCCGCTAAGCACGCGCTGCAAGCGTGTGAACGCCGTGTGCGAAGCCATGGGCGCGAAGAACGTGCTGCTGGTGAGCATGCACAACAATGCTTCGGGCAACGGCGGATGGAAGAGTGCCAGCGGATGGAGCGGCTGGGTGTACACGAAAGGCAGCGAGCGCAGCCGACAGTTGGCGCGATGTCTTTACGAGGCGGCAGAGAAACGCGGTTTGCAGGGCAACCGCAGCGTGCCAGCATGCAAGTACTGGACAGCCAACTTCTTCATACTGAAGCATACCGACTGCGCTGCCGTGCTGACGGAGAACCTTTTCCAAGACAACAAAGAAGATGTGGACTACCTGCTGAGCGACGAGGGACGCAAAGCCATCGTGGACTTGCATGTAGAAGGTATCGAGAACTTCATTAAAAGCATTAAAGCATGAGCAAGAGAACGTCTTCCTTATGTGCCCTGCTTATAGGGATTGCATGTGGCATACTTATAGGCATATCAGGCTCAAAAGCCCGATTGGGCAAGAGTGGCAGCACGGTGGCAGTAATGGACACCACAACCGTGACCGACACCATTCATTACGTGATGCCGACGGCCAAGGACAGTGTGCGCACACGGTACATCACGCGGTATCTGCCGCTGGTGAAGCGCGACACAATCATTGCCGAAAGACTAACGCGCAAGACTGGGGATTCCTTTCCACCGCTCCTGCTGTCAGACGACCGCGACAGCACTGCGGTGGAAATCCCCATTGCGCAGAAACGCTACGATGGCGAGGACTACCGCGCCTATGTGAGCGGATATGAGGCAAGGCTTGACAGCATCTTTGTATATGCCAAAAGCACGACAATCAGAGAACGCAGCATGAAACCGCCCGACAAATGGCACATCGGCATCACCGGGGGCTACGGCATCACGGGCAAGGGGCTGCAACCGTATATAGGCATAGGACTGACGTATTCACTAATCTCGTTTTAATGGAAACAATCACGATACAAATAGACAAGGGGGACGTGTATGATGAAGTGGCGAAAGCCACGGACTACACAGGTGCGAAACTGATAGACGGCGACGAGAAGGCGCGCGACCGCATACTCGCGACCGACAGCGAGCTGAGCGACCTTGGGAGGTTTTGGGAGGAGTCGGTGCTTGCCACCAACGAGCGGCTGAAGGCGATGCTCGTTTCGGGAACGACAAAGCAGGTGGGAGCCGGCGATGAAGAAAAGACCGCCTACGTGGCTGAGATAGAAGTGAGCAAGTCATTCGACAAGGGACTGACGGACAATGTGCAGTCGGCTCTGAGGAACTTCTTCATTGCCTCGATCATAGGCCAGTGGTTCAAGCTGGCCAACAAGGGCGAGGCAAGCGACTACTTCACGCAAGCAAGAGAGATGATGGACGGAGCGGAACGCCTGCTTTACAGCAGGAAGAAACCGACACGTCCGAGTGTTTAACCAACAAAAAAAATAAATTATGTCAGAAACATTAGGAGCAAAGAAAGCAGTTACGGCCACCATCAAGATAGACTGGTTGCTGTATGACATCATGAACGAGACGTTTCTTCGCGGACGTACGATACAGAACAAGGAGAACCACAAGGAGGTGGCGAGTATGTTTGCCTCGGAGGACGAGGAGAACCGCGAGAAGATACTTCGCTCAATCAAGAAAGGCTTTGCCGAGGTAAAGACCGAACTTGCAGAATATCTCAACGAGGACGGCACGAGCACCGACAACAGCCACTATGACGGCAGCAGCGACCTCTCGCTGGAACTTCAGATGCCGAGCAACTTCAACGAGGCGGCAACGACAGGCGTAGGCGAGGCCATCCACGACTATCTGAAGAACATGGCCATTGCCGAGTGGTACATGGTGACGAACAAGGCGGACGCGGAGCAGTATGTGGCACTGGCACAGACGAGCCTGAGCAGCATCCAGCAAGCCGTGAGCAAGCGCAGCCGCCCGAAGCGTCCCACCGCATAATGCCGAGAGAAGATGGGCTGCTGTGTGGAAAAAGACGGAGGGACGCTGAAAGTGACCCTCACGTTTGGGCGCGAGCAACTGCTCTACGACATCAAGAACTATGCCTACGTGGAAAGCCATGTGATGGCACCCGACGCGGAGCACGCCAAGCACATGGTGGCCGACGTGGGCGAGGAGGGCAACGTGGACCGCATGACGCGGGTGCTGGACTTGGGCGTGTCGATGTGCAGGGAGATGCTCTACCCGTGGGCGAAGAGGGACATAGAGAACACGGCGTATGACGACACGCTAAAGGAGCGAGAGGAATACGTCATAGAGATGGACGTGCCGACCACGATGTCGCAGACGACGCTGACGCTGGCGGAGCGGTTGATACACGAATACTTGGTGTGCAGAGGTGTGGCCGACTGGCTGAGCATCACGAACCCGGAGAAGAGCGAGACATGGCTTGCGAAGGCAGCTGAGGCCGAGAGCGAGATAAGGGTTGCCATCCATTCGCGAATGGAGCGGACACGGATAAGGCAACATTTTTTGGATTGACAGAATGGCAAGAGCCGGGGTGCATCACGCATCCCGGCTCTTTTCCTGAAAAAACAATCTTAACCTAAAAACCAATAACCCAAAAATATCTTTATTCCATATACATACATCTATCGTGGCTGGTTGTTCTGCCGCGGGGTGAACTGCACGGAGGCACCGAAGATGTTTTCATCGGCACCCAGTGTGGCGACACCTGCAATGCGGAAATACTTGTAGGGTGTGCCGCGGAAGCCCCGGAGGTAGTGGTCCTTGCTTGACCAGACGAGATGCCAGTTGACAAGGTCGCGCGAGCCATACAGAGCCGTGGCGACATTGCCCTTTCGGAAGAGACCGCGCTGAATGGCGCTGTCTATGTTTTTGAGAATGTTGGCCGCTCCGAGTTTGAGGGGGCGTGTGGTGTAGAGACACTTGACCTGCTGGGTCTTTGGGACGGAGAAGTTGAGAATGTTGTTGTCATTGTCCACGGCCAATGCATCGGGGTAGGAGTTGAGGTGTGAGGCAAGACGAGAGAATATCATGCCCCACTGCTGCGACTTGAGCGAGTAGACATAGGCATAGGTGATGCCGGGCGCATAGACTATGACGCGCTGGTGCACATAGTCGTAGATCATGCGGCACTGCTTGAGGAACTGTGTGAACGGCAGCGTGGGCAAACAGCTGTCGGCGGCAGTCTCGTGGCCGAGCATGTCGTGGAGCTTTGTGAACCCGGGGAGCTTTGTGGCGTCGAACGGATATTCGGAGTTGATGGCCTCGGATATGCACTGCGTCTGCGAGCCGCTGATGAGCATGATGCCGCGGTCTGTGGGGAAGAGGACGGCGGAGTCGAGCTGTGTGATGCCGGCGGAGTTGATGCAGACATCGCGTGTGATGGGCTGACGGGCGGAGTATGTGCCGGTGCTTGACACCTCGAGCGCCCACACGCCCTCGGTGGTGAAGGCGTAGAGGGGGAACTGTCCGAACTGTCCCTGCGAGAGTGCCTTGGCAGCGGAGCAGATGCCCCTGATTTCGCCTGTGCCTACGGTGTTGATGCCGAGGAGGGGGAAATAGAAGGGGTTGTTTACTTCGGAGGTGTAGATTTTGTTGGGAATCTCAATGGGGAAAGAGGTGCCATATTCTGTCGGGGACACGGACGGCAGGGTGGTGACGTTATTCTCACGTGCCAGCTCATAATCCAAGACGGCAAAGGCGCCATTGAGGAACTCATGTGTCTTGAGGTCGATAGCATAGCAGGGGGTCGCCACATCGTTATATATCACCATCTTGTATGCGTTTGGATTAGGATAGAACACATAGCAGCCCCAAGAGAACTTGAACTTCTGTGATGTCGTTCCAGAAACGATATCACAGAACTTTGGCATTGCGAAAAGTCCGACGTATTCTGTACCGCTTTCCACCGCATATTCTTCTCCATTCTCCTTGATGTAGACAACGATTTTGTAGGTACTGTTAAGGAAAACATTTACTGTGATGTCAAGCGTTGTTCCATTGAGTTCCCAACTGTGGACTCTATTGCAGTAAGCAAACATGGATTGTGCCAAGAAGCCGCAGAAAGGCTTGCGTTTCAATCCGGCCAAGTTGAGACGGTTGTTGTATGCAAACGAGTAGTCTGCATGAAGCTGGTCGTGTGTAAGGTAGTCGTCGGTCATTACCTCGCGCGTTACCAACGACTGGAGATATTCATCGTCCACGATAATATCCTTGCGCGTACCGTCATCGTCAATGACATCGGCAATCTCTATGGAACACAACTTGTAGAACGTGGAAGTGTTCTTCAAAGTTTCCGTAACCTTTCCGTCCGTAAACTCCGGCAGATGGAATGTTGTTCCGGGATATGTACGGTTGGCAGAATAATACATCGAATAGATTTCGGCATAAGTCCATTCACAATAGTAGTTGAGAAAATCCTTTGAAGAGAATGTTCCAAGCAGTTTGTCTTCCGCTCTGGAAGTCGACACTTCCTCCTTGTTGTCGGCATACAACCTCCCGATAAACTTGGACGTATAGTTGTCGACGTCGATAAAGGATGTAATCTTGCCGTCTTGGTCGTAGGTGTAAATCGGTTTGGAGATGAACACATCGATGCTCTTGATGATGTCCGACCAATCCTCCAAGTCGTAAAAGTCGTAGTTGTGGACGACCCTGTAATCAAGTGTGGCTGCAACCAACATCAAATCGCAGTTAGCTTCAGTGAGACTATCTTCGCCTTCGGCTTTGTTCCACAACACGAGAGGAGCCGCTTTGGTGGAGGGGTTCATCAGAATGGGCGCGGAATGACAAACCAACGAGCCGTCAAACAGGCGCAGGGCGCAACGGACGAAAAAGGGGAAGCAGAAACGTCCCTTGTTGACAGTCTCCTGTGCCACGAACTTATTGACCTTGGCCATTATCTGGTCGGTTATCTTCGTCTTGTTGGTTTCGGACAATTCCTTGTTGCTATAGATGTCACTTACAGGGATGCCGTCAAAGTAGATGGCGAATGTGCTCCTGCTATCGTCAGACAGACTGAACAGGCGAGGATGCCCGACCAGACCGAACGACACTTCAATGTCTGGAATATGGTCGCCCAGCTTGGTATAGGAGTCCTTCTTCCACAGGTAGTAATCGATGCCTTGGCTGGTGAAAACCAACAGTGTGTTGCCCACCGCATTGAAATGGGAGACCGAATACTGCGTGCCCAAGTCCACCCGGTTGCCTGTGCTCTTGTCGATAGAAGATATTTTGAAGGTGCTGCTTGAATATGTGATGTAATGCGTGAAGGCGGAAGTCTTGTGAATGAACTTCACGGCCTCACCTTTTTCGAGGTGCATGACCTCTGACGGCGGCAGCAGGGGCTGCAATGCTCCATCTTCGGGCAGGAGGTTTATGGAGGCGGCAAGCGCGCCGTCGGGGCATTCGTAGTCGGAGGGGACGGCAGAGAATCCGTTGTATTTGATTTCTTGGTTCATAGCGGTCTTTTGTATATTATGGGGAGGTACACTTCGCCGTTGGACATTTCTTCTTTGCCGACCATGAACGAGGCGCGGCAGCCACGGATGCGGCAGGTGTCGAGCATGAGGCGTGCGAGCGTAACGGAGTTGGCGCAGTAGTTGCGCGAGCCTTTCTTGGTTGGGTAGCACTGGGCGATGTGCCGGCCGACGGCGTTTTCGTGCCGGTCGGCGAAGAGGTAGCACTCTCCGAGGTGAAAGGCGACGTTGATGCTGTCGCCCGGCCGGAGCGCGAGGATACGCGCCACCCTTGCCGTGA
>CAVAQY010000079.1:0-10596 GCA_963590865.1 Bacteroidaceae bacterium
GGAAAGTCAGGGCTTTGTGATTTTTTTATTTATAAGGGCATTTTGACACACCCTCCTTTTAGTTGCCTTTGTTTTTGAACATCATAAAAAAGTAACGATGAACAAAGGTGCACATTTTATCGGACAGCAATAGATTATGTTATTATTTCGTCTTTGTCACGGTGTGCAGAATGTTGCCGTTCTTGTCAATCATGTGCAGAGAAAGAGTTTTCTTGGATGCTGCAATGACTGAAAATCCTGTTTCTGACGAGCAATACACGGTGCCTTCGATAGGCTTGGCCTGTCGGCTTTGCGAGGCCGACGAGTTGACAACATAGTCTATCTTGTCGCCTTTCATCTTGATGTGCTGAAAGTCGTGTATGTGTCCACACACGTACATCGCCACGTTGTTGTATTTGTGGAGTATTGGCATGAGCCGCTTCTGCAGGTCGGTGCGCTCGCTCTCGCTCTTGCCCGTTTCGGCGTATATGGGATGGTGGCCTGTCACAATCACCCAGTCTTCCTTGGCGTTTTTAAGCGTGGAGTCTATCCAGTCGAGCTGTTTCTGCATGTCTTCCTTGCAGGCATCGGGATATTCGTCGGGGTTGTTGCGGTATTTGTCTATGAGCGGAGTAGTGTCTATGAGCACCACTCTGAGCGTTGTGCCTTTGTGGGAAAACACCTTTGTGTAGTATTTGGCCGGCATCATCCACCTGCGGCTAATCTTGCCGTAGTCAAGCACCGCCTGTGTGTTGCCCCGATATTCGTGGTTGCCGCAGAGCGGAAACCAGTCGAGCATCAGGCCTGGATGCGAGTAGATAAGCTCGTAGTTGGTGGTCCACAGAGGGTCGTTGACCGATGCCACTCCATTGAAGTGGTGTATGTCGCCGGGAGCGAGCACACATTCGGGGTCTACTGCCTTTGCCATGTTTCCCATAAGTTCGGCTATGGGCTTTTGGTCGTAGTATCCGTTGCGGCCAAGGTCGCTGGCCAGATACATATTTATGTCACCCGTGAGTTTGCTCCAGTCGGGAGCGTCTTGCGCCTTAGCCGGCATTACGGTTGCCATCATGGCCATGGCCACAACGGCTATCTTTGCGAAAAGTCTTTTGCTGTTCATGTTTTTTCTTTTTAAGTCTGTTGTTTAGAGGTTCACCTTGATGCCGGCGTTTACCTTCACTCCGTAGTATTCCACCTGCATTGTGCGGTCTTTGGTGCCCTGGTAGTAGCGCAGCGGCTGGTTGAGCAGGTTGTTTGCGTTGGCGTAGATGGTGAACTTGGTTTTCTTGCCCCATGTGTAGCTGGCGTTGAGGTCAAGGTAGTTCACGCTGTCGTAGTAGCGGTCGAGGGCACGGCTGGTGCTCATCTCGTCGATAAACGATGATGCGTAGTTGTATGAGAGTCTCACGTTAAGTCCGAACTTCTCAAAGAAGAGCGATGCGTTGGCTGTGTGTTCCGGCGATCCGGCCACCTTCACGTTGTCCTCGTCGGTTATGTTGAGTCGCTCGTTGAAGTTGCGCGTCTTGCTGTGGGTGTAGGTGTAGTTGCCATAGAAACCTATGCACTTGAGCGAGGGAGTGATGAACCCGAAGTCACGCTGGTATGCGGCCTCCACTCCAAACACCCGTGCGTCGTAGGCGTTGATGTTCTGCGTAACGGTAAACTCTTCGTCGGTATACTTGCCTTCAAGACCGAGGTCTTTGCCGAGATACTTGTTTGAAGCCCACTTTATGTTCACGTTCTTTATGTCCTTGTAGAACAGTCCGAGGCTTACCAGACCCACATTCTTGAAGAAGTGGTCTACCGAGAGGTCCACGTTGATGGCCTTGGCAGGCTTGGTGTTGGGGTCTCCTATGGTAGCTTCGAGGTCGGCCATGTTGAACGTCTTGTTGGCTATGAGTGCGGAGTATTTGGGTCGCGAGATGGTTTTTGTTATCGAAGCCCTCACGCTGCCGTCGTCAGAGTATTTGTATTTGAGCAGCAAACTTGGCAGCAGGTCGGTGTAGTGACTTTTGAAGTCTCCCGTGGGAGTCATGGTTGCCTTGTTATCTTCCGGCACGTCCACAGTATATCCGCTGGTCTTCAGGTCGGTGCGTTCCACACGCAGACCCGCGGTGGCCGACAGTTTCTTGCCTATGTTCTGGTCGAAGCGCAGGTATCCGGCCGTGATGCGCTCGTTTATCTTGTAGTTGCCGGCCTCTTCCTCAAAGTTTTCCGTACCCTGGTATTTGGAGAAGTCTATGCCGCTGAGCGTACCTATGGTTATGAACGGCGTGCCGATGGGATACTGTGAGCCGGGCATGAAGCCGTCGCGTATCTGTGTTGACGTGAGCTGTCGCCAGTTGCTGCCGAGCACGTCATCGGGCTTGTAGTCGAAATATGACTTTGTACGGCTCTTGTCCTTTGCCGTTATTTTTGCTCCGAACTTAAGCGTGTTGCCGTAGAGGCCGGTGGCGAGAGGCAAAGTGAAGTTGAGTTTGCCCTTCCATTCGTTTTCCACGATGTCCTGGTTGGAGTTGTTCAGTTCGCTCAGCTTCCAACTGCTGTCGTCAAGGGCCGGGAGCTGTCCTGTGTAGTAAGGCTGCTTTCCGCCCACGTCGCCGAAGTCTTTGCCCAGGTCTGTTCCCTTCAGCGAGTATGCCACGTAGCGTTCGTTGGGTCGTTCCTCCGTAGCGCGAGAGTAGCTGGCTGCCCAGTCCATCTTCAGGTTGCCGAAGTAGTGCTCGCCGTCAAGAGTGAAGTCCATGGTCTGTTGCAGTTCCAGTCGTGCGTCCTTGTTGTCGCTTGATCCGCCTTTGGTCTGCATCACTACCGACTGCTTCGAAGCCTTGCCGTTGAGTTTCTTGTACGACACGCGGTAGCGGTTTTCCCAGTCGTTGCGGCGGTTGTATATGCCCTTGAAAGATATTTTGTGCTGCGGATTGAACACATAGTCGAGTGCAAGTGAGTAGCTTTGGCGTTCGCGAGTCACATAGTACTGTCTCACCTGTGCTTCCTTCAGTTCCACTTCGTTCTTGTCGTTTTCCACATACTCAAACTCTGTGTTGTCCGATCCGCCCGGCATGTACTGGTACGATGCGGCAGCCATCACTCCCAGTTTGTTGTCAAAGAATCTCTGTCCCCACGTGGCGCCGAGGTCCCATTCGGGCTTCTTGCTTATCCATGAATATCCAGACCCCACGTTGAAGTTGAGCACGCGGTGGCTTGGAGTATTCTTTGTCACGAGGTTTATCCCGCCGCCTATTGCGTCGCCGTCCATGTCGGAGGTTATCACCTTGTTCAGTTCTATGGTCTGTACCATGTCAGACGGAATCAAGTCGAGCTGCACGTTGCGGGTGTCTCCCTCAGCCGAAGGCATCCTGTTGCCGTTTACCGTGACCGAAGTCAGGTCGGCCGACGTGCCTCTCACCTGACCGAAGCGTGCTTCGCCCTGGTCGTACTGCACGTTTACGCCGTTTATTCTCTTCAGTGCGTCACCTATGTTTGTATCGGGAAACTTGCCCACCTGGTCGGCCGACACCACGTTGGTCACGCCCATGCTTTCCTTTTGCATCTGCATGGCCTTGCGCTGGCCGTAGAAGGCTCCTGTCACCACCACCTCGTCGAGTTCCTTTCCGGCATCAAGGGTGATGTTTTGCTCCACGCTCTTCCTGCCCACCTTTATAGTGTATGTTTTGGGAGAATAGCCCACGTAGCTTATTTTCACTTTGTATGTGCCTGGTTTCAGGTTGGGAAGACTGTAAAATCCGTTGATGTCGCTGGTCACTCCGGTGTGCAGCTCCTCTATCACCACGCATGCTCCCGGCAGCACCTGCATGTCTGTGTCTGTTATCCTGCCCCTGATGTTGCCCATCTCCGGGGAGCCGGCTACCTCCGCAGCGCAAGCCACGGAACTCGTAATCGCCATTGCGATGGCCGACGCAAAAAGTTTTCCTGATTTCATAAAATGAATTAAATGATGTATTGTTATTGCGCCGCAAAGGTATGTCGATGTGATTACAGAACCGTTGTGACCATTTTACAATTGGGAAAACACGTTTTAAGATTTTGTTAAACCTTATGCAACTATCCAGTTCACCACGGGTGGCACTCCGAGTGAAACGTGGAATAACACTCCAGAGCAGCGGAATGAAAAAATGTCACACAGGAGTTTCTGCATATGGGTATGTAGTAGGCTCTGCGTCCCGAACGAATCCCGAAGGCATCCCGAACAAAAACAAGATCAAGAATTGGAGAATTGAAGAATTGAAGAATGGCTGCGCCTATTAAGTTTGCCACTTGTGCTTCGGCCCTTCAGCACAATGGAGCGAGGGTGCAGAAAAAGCGATTCTCATGGCAGTCATTAGCTATGGTGCTTGGTTTGCTCTGTGAATAAAAATTGCCAAAATGACTTGTTGACGGGTGATTTGATGTCTGTTTTCATACATTTTCGTTAACTTTGCGCCACAATGTGCAATATGCACATTATACAAAAAAATATATGTTTCACATCAAGGAAAAGAGACAATCGCTAATGAAGAGAAAACTACTCTCGCTATTTGCGGGTGCGCTTGCCATAAGTGCGGGTGCGCAGAGCTATTACTCCACCGACTTCTCTCAGGAAGAGGAGTTCAAGAAGTGGACAGTGTTTGACAACAACAACGACGGCGTGACATGGGTGTACGATGCCGACGGCTCAACGTCGAAGGTGTACTACGCCTACTCGAGTTCCAACACAGCCGACGACTGGCTTATCTCGCCGGCCATCACTCCGACAACCGACGGAAAGGTGCTTGTGACCTACACCACCTACGGAACATACTACGGCGAAGACCTCGATGTGTATACAGGCAGCGAGGCCACCATCGCAGGCATGGCCACAAAGCAAGCTTCATACACAGGCATAAAGGGCGAGCCGACCACCGGTTCGTTCATAATGGAAGTGAAAGGCGGAGAGCCTCTGCATGTTGGCTTCCACTGCCTGAGCGGTGCCGACCACTGGAAGTTCTACATCTGCTCGTTCAGCGTGAAAGGTTTCGAGAAGGCCATTGACCTCAAGGCAGACAGTCTGTTGTCGCCCAACACAGGCAAGAACCTTGGCGATGAAACCGTGACCGTACGCCTGAAGAACGATGGCACCGACCCGGCTGAGGGCTTCGACGTCGCGTTCAGCATTGACGGAGGCGAGCCTGTCACAGAGCATGTGGATGCTACACTCGGTGCCGGCCAGTCAATGGAATATACGTTCAACGCCAAAGCTTCACTTAAGGAGCCGCGCCACAAGTATGTGATTAAGGCCTACCCGATAAGCAAGTATGAGATAGTGCCTGAAAACGATACTATCACCGCAAGCGTACGCCACTGTGCACCGCTTGACCCTCCATACACCATGGGCTTTGAGGCCAACGAAGACAGAGACGAGATAAAGTTCTACAACCTCAACGGCGACGACGGCGACTGGTCGGTCTACACGTCAATGTGGATGAACATGGCACGTACGGGCAACAGCTGTCTTGCTTATAACTACAACAAGAACAACGACGCCAACGATTGGGCTATACTCGACGGCATCAACGTGGAGGCCGGCGACTATGTGCTGCGCTACTGGTACTCAGGTTCCACAGGTCACAAGGAGCGTCTTGGCGTTTACTGGGGCAACGGCGACACACCCGACGACATGAAGAACAAGATTGAGGACAAGGATCCCATCACTCAGGGCGAGTATCTGGAGTCGTTCAAGATAATACACTTCGATGCTCCACAGACCATCTACCTCGGCTTCTATGCATTCAGCGACAAAGACGAGAACTGGCTCACCGTAGACGATGTGCAGTTCTACAAGGCTTCGAGCGACGCTGTAGACCTCGTGGTGAACGACATCAGCGCACCTTATGACTATGTGCGCACTCCCAACGACAAGGACGTGACATTCGAACTGACCAACGTGGGCATAAAGGACACCAAGGCCACCGTTACTGTAAAGGTAGACGGCGAGCAGAAGTGGACTTCAGAGCAGAGCATTGCCGCACAGGAGATAAAGACTCTCACCGCATCTGGTGCAATAGAGGGACTGGCCGAGGGCAAGCACACCCTGAAAGTGGAGGTTGCAAGCGATGATGATATAGACAGCCTGAACAACGTTGTGGAGAAGGAAATCACAGTCTTGGGCACACCCACCGTATTCTACGACTTTGAGGATGCCCTGATTCCCGATTCGTTCAAGTTCTGCACCGTGGATACGGGCAAGGTAAACGTGGATGCCGGCGATGAGTTCAATGAATACGGTTGGGGCATCATCAACCTCCAGGCCCACCGTATGTATGGCGAGCACGTGCTTGCCGGAACGTCGTGGGTTGACGGAGTGAGCAAGGTTGACCGTTGGGTAATACTGCCTCAGGTGGCTCTTGGCGAAGGCGACAGCTATTTGGTTTGGGATGCAAGCTCCGGCAATGCAACCTATCTGGAGAGCTACAAGGTGAAGGTGTCTGACGGTTCGGGCGACCCTGCCGACTGGTGGTACTCTACCTCGCTGGAAGTGAACGACGAGAGCATCTATCCCAAGACGCGCGGTGTAAGCCTGAACAAGTATGCTGGCAAGAAGGTTTACATTGCATTCAACATCGTTAGCAAGCCGGGCGAATTCCTCGTGCTCGACAATATCGGACTGTATGGTGCTGCCGGACTCGTGTCAGGCATAAGCGACATGACCGTTACTCCTGCTGAAATCAGCATCAGTTCCAGCGAAATCAGCGCACCGCAGGCACAGTCTATCTCTGTGGTTGACCTTGGCGGACGCACCATGCTCCGCACCGCTGGAAGCAGTCTTGCCACACAGTCTCTGCAACCCGGAGTGTATGTGGTTGCCGTGAAGACTGCCACAGGCATCCACTCTGTACGCTTCGTGAAGAAGTAATACTGTATCAGTAAGCAGATAACAACTAAGGCCGCTGCGCAAAAACCAATGCGCAGCGGCCTTTTCCGTAACAAGTCCCGTTTTATTGCGTGGGCGATGAATTTAATATTTAAAGGGCGCACCTAATGCATCAAGGGCGAGGGCGCTTCGCCTACTAAACTGCTCCATGCATATTGTAGTAGGTGCGTCGTCCCCGCTCCCACAATTCTTATCAGAGACAAGAGCGAGTACGCTTCGCCTACTACAATAGACTCATGCGCGTTGTAGCAATGTATCGCTATGCCTTATGTACGTCCATTCTGCACGACTTCCCTTTTCAGTATTTCCATGTATGGCGCAACATGGTTGAAGTACATCCTGTAGCCTTCGCACAGGTAGTTCAGCCCCAGTTCACCGTTGCTTGTGGTGGCAAAGCGGTTCTTTGGGCATTCGCCGTTGCACGCAAAACGCCACTGGCACTCCATGCATTGTCGTGGCAGTGATGGTTTCAGCCGCCTGAAAGCGCGCTGTCGCTGTGAATAGGCCAACGTTGCGAGGGGATGTTCGGCTATGTTTCCGAGCCTGTATTGCGGAAACACGAAATGGTCGCAGCAATATGTGTCGCCGTTGTGTTCCATGGCCAAGGCGTAGCCGCAGTCTTTTGCCATGGAGCATATTCCCGGCTCTGCGCCAACCCAGTTGGCCAGCGTTGCTTCAAACAGTTGCACGAAGTACTCACCGATGTCGCCCTGCACCCATTCGTCGAACACGCCGCAAGCGAACCTTCCCCATTGTTCCGGCGACACCGACATCTCCGTCAGTTTGCACAGACTTGGGTCATCGTCAATCGTGGCCAGGCGGTTTCCTATGGTGCGCTCTACCACCGGCGTGAACTGTATATACCGGCAGCCGATGCTCTTGAAGAAGTTGTAGAACTCCGCCGGGCGTTTGGCATTGTAGCTGTTCACCACAGCCATGGCGTTCCACATCACTCCATAGCGGTTGAGCAGTTCTATGCCGTGCATTACCTTGTCGAACGACCCCTGTCCGTTGGCGTTGCGCCTATACCTGTCGTGCATCTCCCGTGTGCCGTCTATGGACACTCCCACCAGCCAGTTGTTCTCCTTGAAAAACTTGCACCACTCTTCGTCAATCAATGTGCCGTTGGTCTGTATGCAGTTGTCTGTAAGGTGCCCGTTGGCGTGTTTCCGTTGCAGGTCAATGGCCTTGCGGTAGAAGCTTATGGGCATGGTGAGCGGTTCCCCTCCGTGCCACGTGAAGAGCACCTCTCGTTGAGTCTGTGTACCGATGTATTGCCGGATGAAAAGCTCGAGCGTTGCGTCGCTCATCACGTTCTTTCCGCATTGCGGCACAGAGTTTCCCCGTCCGTCACTGTCCCTGTCTGTGTATGTCGGCAGTGTGTCTGCTTTCTCAAGATAATAGCAATAGTCGCAACGGAGGTTGCAGAAAGCTCCGGCAGGCTTTGTCATTACGTAGAGCGGACGGGCAAACGGTGTGGCTGTTCTTGTGGTCTTTCTGGCTGTCATGTCGTAGGTGTTTATGGCCTCGCAAAGTTATCCATAAACGGCGAGAAAAGCGGCGGCACGGCCATAAAAAGGCGGCGGCAGTGTGCCGATGCTTTCCCGAACGGTTCTGGAGGAACGCTCCGCCACTGTTCTTTCATTCTCCCGTCGGTAGTACACCTTTTGCTGCTTGCTGTACGGTTTCTTGTAGAATGGCATAAGCTGCGTCTTGTTTTTTTTAAGCCACTGAATATGCTAATTTGTCAAGTTACTAACTTGTGCCGGTCAAGTCAGTAACTTGTGCGTGGCAATACGGAATACCGGTCTTGTGATTTACATCATCTAAATTATTAAGTCCGAAACTTGAGTCAACTTTTGCATGGAAACTTGGCAGGTTTTGTAACCAACAGGATTCTGATAACTTGCAAAAACAGATGACTTTTCCCATCAGAATACCGCCCTTATGACCCGTTCCAAATGTATTGGAAATCAGTAAAATCTGTTGCTGCTTGATTCCCTTTCCTACCGCTTCCTATTCCTTTTTCCACCAAAACATTTGGGGCAATATGCTCGCTTTACGGATAAAAAGCGATAAATTTGCATTGCTTCGCCGCTGCTTCGTATGGCGGATGGGGCAGACATATTAGTAAAGAAAGGCGTTACTGAAACGCGTTATCCTTCGTCTTTGAACTTCGCACATTCAAGAAACCATGGGAGGAAACGGCAACACGGCAACGCCCGCGAGTGCATGCATGTGCCCGCAATGTTGGCTTTGGCTCTTGCAGAAGAGCCTTTGGAGCGACTGTTGCAGGACTTTGTATACCGCACGGCGTGGGTTTCCGGGTTGCTTATCTCCATGGTAGGCAGTGCGAAGGCCTGAGACGGGATAGGCGACGGTATGGAACCCGCGCCTTTCTCTGTGTCGAGCCAATGTATAATCATGATGAGGGCTTTTCGGGGGCGGCTCTCTTTTTATTAATATGTATGGAAGCAGTGAATATAGGTAGGCGTATAGAGGAGGAACTGCGGCGCGATGGCCACTCGATAGCGTGGTTTGCCCGGATGTTGTGCTGCAACAGACAAAATGTGTATAACATATTCAAGCGGGAGAGCATTGACACACACCTGCTCAACCGTATCTGCAAAATCCTTAACCATGACTTTTTCAAGGACTACTCGGAGGCATTGGACAGCGAAGAGGTATAGGTTCTTCAAGATTATGCTTTAATGGTGTTCTTGTTTACTGACCTTTTTACATATAGCTTTGGAAACACCATCTTTATGTGTATGTTTCTTTTATTCAATCGCAACAGTGTGTATGAATAAAAGTGACACATGTGTATATTTATAGGTTACGCTAAGTTGTTTGGTGTGAAAAGTGAATAAATTACCTTTGCACATAGGAAATGCGGTTGAAACAATAGGCTTTTGAATCCAGATTGCACAAACCGTTTTGTCTTTATACAAACTTTTTTATTAACAAATTAAAATTCCACGAAATGGAAAAGGTAAAGTTTTATTTGATGGCCATATTAGTGGCCTTTATGGGATTGGCAGTGACTTCATGCAGCAGTGACGATGACAACAGTGGCGGTTCGCCTATTGTTGGAACATGGGAGGAGACGAAGTCTTACAGCGATGGCTCTAAAGTCGTTTATACGTTTGTATTCAATGCTGACAACACAGGAACGGAGACGGAAGCAAGTTATAGCTCTTCAGGAAAATATATTAACTCAAGTACATCTCCGTTCAGCTACAAATACACTGATGAGAAGAGTAGCATAACTGTGCTATGGGAAGCAGGAGGACAATGGGATGGAAGTGCGACGATTATCGGCAGCAACCTTCGTCTGACGTTCTCTGGATATTTTGGCGGCTCGACAATGAAAACTTATAGTTACGCTTTGAAAAAGAAATAGGCAGAGCATTGCGTTGAAAAATGCCCCATAGAAGTACAGGTAATCCCAAGTCATCTATGGGGCATTCGCGTTTTTGCATTTCTACATTTGCTGCATCAACAACGGCGGTGTGACAACCCCAGCTTTGCTTTCCTCACATTTTTACATTAACTTTGCAAGTGGAAGTCCCCGTGTAACCATTCAGCAATAGCAAATGGGCAAGTCTCATTCGCTATTGCTGAATGGTTGCCATGGATGCGAAGTTACAAAGAAACTATTAAAGGGTGGTTCTATAAATTAGTTCCTTCTCTTATGAGAAATCTCC
>CAVAQY010000080.1:0-10398 GCA_963590865.1 Bacteroidaceae bacterium
CCAGATGTTTTCTTCGAACTGCATTCGATTGTTGAGATGGCCAAGAAACACAACAAGACATCTTTCAATGCAATTCAAGCCTTGTTTGGGGGTTGATGCATTGTCATGCACCTACCGCTGAACAGTTACAAGTAGAATTATGAACAAGAAGGCAAATGAGGCATATCGCTACTATAAGCAGCGGATGCCAGATACTGTATGTCTGTTCCGTCTGGAAGTATGTTGAATACCACCAAGAGTTGCCATGTTTTTACAGTCAGCTCAACTTTTTGCAAAAATATTTCGAACTATTTTAATACCGTATCGGATATTTTCCGTATCTTTGACCAAACATATAACCGAGAAAAAATCAGAAAGGAGACTGTCGCCATGACAAAAAGAAGAACAACCAAACGGTACATTCACAAGATTTGCACAGAGCTTTGGGCAGAGTGCATCGCTGCGTCGCTCTACTCTAAACCCGAAGACAAGGACGTGGAAGCCATGCTGCACTCCATCATTAAGGTGGAAAAGGAGTACATAAGCCGTATGTCACATTGCGAACCCGGACTGAAAGCGAAGGTGTATTTCAAGGATGTGAAGGACAAGTTTATGGCTTCTGTCAGCGAAACCATCGACCAGATAAACAATCTCGGCTGAACTTGGGGCTGTAAAACGAACCTTTTCAGAATCAAAAATCAAACATTGCAGGTCGCTGTGTTCTTGGCTTTTGACCTCTTCGCGTGACCGTTGAGCCGACAACAGACGGCAGTAATCCCGCATTACTGCCGTGTTGGTTTGTATAATGCGCCCAAGAGCGGTTTTGAAATCCGGCGGCACAGACAAATAAAACCTGCATTAAACCAATACCATACAGATAATAAAAATGTGGAAATCTTTCTGTTCTTGGCTGTTATACAGGCAACTCGGATGGAAAAAAGAGGTTAGCGAGCCTCATCCGGACAAATACATAATATGCTTGGCTCCACACACGAGCAACTGGGACTTCGCCATCGGACAGCTCTATTCCGGTGCGGAAGGTCTGACGTGCAACTTTCTCATAAAGAAAGAGTGGTTTGTCTGGCCGTTGAATAAACTGTTCAAGCGGCTGGGAGGAATACCCGTGTGGAGGTCAAAACACACAAGCATGACGGACAATCTGGCCGAAACAGCCAAACAGTCAGCCTCTTTCCGCCTGTGCATAACTCCGGAGGGAACGCGCTCTCTGAACCCCGAATGGAAAAAAGGGTTCTATTACATCGCACTGAAGGCCGGACTGCCCATACTGCTCTATGGAGTTGACTACAAGAAGAAGCGCATACAATGTACCAAAACCATCATCCCCAGCGGAGACATTGAGGCACAAATGCGTGAAATAAAGTTGTATTTCAAGGATTTCCAAGGCAAGAAACCGGAGAAATTCACGGTCGGTAATCTATGAAAACGTCTGCCAAAACGAGAAGACTTCTGTGTCTTGTAGCCGCAGCAGGACTGTTGGCGCACGCCAATGCGCAGTCGGACCGTCTGGAACCGAAGGCAGCGGCAAAGCTGACGGAATACTTTGCAAACTACAAACCGAACGGACAAGAGTTTGAACGAACCACAAGAATACTCAACTACAAGCTTGACAATTCGGCCAAGACCCTGACCATAACACTTGACGGAGGCTTTGCTGCACAGGAATTTACTGAGAAAAGCACACGAACCATATACAAAAAGGTGAGGAAGGCACTTCCAAAAGCCTACGGGAAGTACAATATAAGGGTAGTGACCAACGGTATGGCCATCGAAGACCTCGTGCCCAACCGGCTGTCAACTGACTCCAACAAGGCAAGACTTTGGGGAGACATAGAATATACAGGCGAACCTTGGGTCAAGAATGTGTCGGAACCGATAGCAGTAACCCACGGACTACAGAACCGCCACATAGCCCTCTGGGCAAGCCACGGCCGCTATTTCGACCAACAAAAAGGATGGAAATGGCAACGCCCCAAACTGTTTTGTACCACCGAAGACCTCTTTACCCAGACGATAGTGGTGCCCTACCTCATGCCAATGCTGCAAAATGCTGGAGCAATAGTGTTCTCTCCGCGCGAAAGAGACTGGCAGAAAAACGAGGTAATCATTGACAATGACGACCGTCAGCACGGCACACACTATATTGAAGTCAACGGGAAATACGACTGGAGTGCCGCTCCCGACAAGGGATTTGCCCTCCATACAGGAACCTATACGGACGGAGAGAACCCCTTTACGGCCGGAACGGCACGCATGGCACGCACCACGTCGAGCAAAAGCAAGTACAGTCTGGTGTCATACCAGCCGCAGTTGCCGACTGAAGGACGCTATGCTGTATATGTAAGCTACCAGACTTTGCCCAACAGCACGGATGGTGCCAAATATACAGTATGGCACAAAGGGGAGCAGACCGAGTTTCTCGTCAATCAGAAGATGGGCGGCGGCACATGGGTTTATCTCGGTTCATTCGACTTCGACAAGGGATGCAACGAGTTCAACCGCGTCACCGTTACCAACCAGAGTGGCGACAAAGGTATAGTAACGACCGATGCCGTACGCTTCGGTGGTGGCATGGGCAACATCGAACGCGGCGGTTCGGTCAGCGGACTGCCCCGATGTCTTGAGGGAGCACGCTACTATGCGCAATGGGCAGGAATGCCTTATTCGGTCTATAGCACCAAGAACGGTACCGACGATTACGCTGACGACATCAACGTAAGGTCGCTTATGACCAACACGCTGGGCGGAGGTTCGTGCTACATGCCATCGACAGAAGGTCGCAAAGTGCCGATAGAGCTGTCGCTGGCAGTCCACAGCGACGCCGGATACGCCAAAGACGGTGTGGCCATGATAGGTTCTTTGGCCATCTGCACCACCAACTTCAACGACGGACGGCTCAACGCCGGCATTTCCAGACTGGCCTCGCGCGACTTTGCAAAAGCACTTTTGGACAATACAACAGCCGACATAAAACGCCTGTACGGCGACTGGAACAAGCGCGACTTGCTCGACCGCAACTATTCGGAGACCCGTTTGCCGGGGGTGCCGAGTGCGATTCTTGAAACCATGTCGCACCAAAACTTCCCGGACATGCGCTACGGACAGGATCCAAACTTCAAGTTTACGTTCGCACGGTCCATATACAAGACCATCCTGCGCTACATTTGCGACCAGCACGGCAAGCCATTCATGGTGGCTCCGCTTGCTCCGACCAACGCAAGAGTGGAGGTTTCTGGCAATGGAGAGGCGCAGATAAGCTGGGAAAAGGTGGACGATCCGATAGAAACTACGGCAAGCCCTACAGGCTATATTGTATATACACGGTGTGGAACAGCTGGGTTTGACAATGGCAGATATGTACGTTCGGCCACCAGTCTCAACGTGAAACTTGAGCCAAACGTACTGTATGGCTTCCGTATAGCAGCCGTCAATCGTGGAGGAAAGAGCTTTCTTTCTGAAGAAGTTTGCGCCATGTACAGCCCTGATGCCAAGGGAAACATCCTCTTGGTGGACGGTTTCCACCGTCTGTCCTCCCCTGCCGTACGCGACAACTCCACAGAACAGGGCTTTGATATGGATGCCGACCCTGGCGTAACTCTTGGTTCTACGTTCGGTTGGGTGGGCAGACAGACAGTCTATGACCGCCAGACAATGGGACGGGAAGACGAGACAGGACTCGGATGGAGCGGAGATGAGTTGACAGGAGTGTTGGTTGCCGGCAACGAAATGAACCATTTGCACACTCATGCGGAAGCCATAGCCGCCACAGGAGGCTACAATATTGCAAGCGCATCGAGCCATGCCGTAAAGGAAGGCAGGGTGGATTTGGCTAAATACCGGCTCGTTGACCTCGTTCTCGGACTGGAATGTAACGACGGGCACAGTCTGAAATACTACAAGACCTTTTCCACTACGATGCAGAAAAAGCTGCGCGGTTACGCCAAGCTCGGCGGAAACCTGCTCGTAAGCGGTTCGTATATCGGCAGCGACATGACTTCCGACACCGAGCGAACATTCCTTTCCGATGTGCTCAAATGCCGATGGAACGGTACTGACAGCGTAAACAACGGCAGCGCAACCGGATTGGGAACTGACCTTTCTTACTACAATACCATAAACGAAGAGCACTATGCCGCCACATCACCTGACTGTCTCCTGCCCGTAGCTCCAGCCTTTGCCGCGATGAAATATGCCGACGGCAAATACTGTTGCACCGCTTACGACGGAACAGACCGCAAGGTTGTGGCCATGGGAATACCGTTTGAGTGTATAAAGGACAAAAACAAACGTTCGGCAATTATGCGTTCATTCCTGAAATTTCTGTTGAAAGAACACCGATAATCCCCTAAACAACAATATTATGTACAAGATTCAATCAAATCAGTCTGGCACACGAAGCATAGAAGTGAGCGAGCAACATCTCCAAACCATAAAGGACTACCACTTGTTCCGCAACCTTGTGGACAGCAACGGCTACATTGACGAAGCCGTACTGGAGAAGCTGAAGCTCAACATACGTTCACTTCTAGAGTCGGAAGCAGGCAAAGACAAGGCTCTGCTCGACCTTTGTCTCGACGTAATATACCATCCCAACATGAAAGCCTTTGGACTTCAGCAGCTGGTGCTGCTGTTTATCAACTGGGAAAACAGTAACAACAACAATGAAGGAGACCCCACAGGAGTACAGGCTGACTGACTTTCTGCCCACAACAAAGAAAGAAACGGAACTGCGGGGATGGGATGAACTTGACGTAATTCTCTTCTCCGCAGACGCATACGTGGATCATCCGTCGTTCGGAGCGGCGGTTATCGGGCGAACGCTTGAGGCTGCCGGCTACCGGGTGGCCATTGTACCGCAACCAGACTGGCACGGTGACTACCGTGACTTCAAGAAACTGGGACGGCCAAGGCTCTTTTTCGGCATCGCACCCGGCTGTATGGACTCAATGGTCAACAAGTACACGGCCAACAAACGGTTGCGTTCTGAAGACGCGTATAGCCCTGACGGCCGCCATGACATGCGTCCGGAATACCCGACCATAGTCTATTCGAGGATACTGCGCCAGCTTTTTCCCGACGTGCCCATCGTCCTCGGAGGCATAGAGGCATCGTTGCGCCGCCTTACCCACTACGATTACTGGCAAGATTGTCTGCGCAAGTGCATCCTGTGCGACAGTAAGGCCGACCTTATTATATATGGTATGGGCGAAAAGCCCATCATTGAGCTGAGCCAACGCCTTGCTCAGGGGATGCCGATAAGGCAAATTCGCGACATTCCGCAAACCGTTTACCTGTCGCGCACGGAGGATGTTCCGGGCGGAATAGGACCCGACGACATTGTTCTGCACAGCCACAACGAGTGTCTAAGAGACAAGAAAGCCGAAGCGGAAAATTTCCGCCACATAGAAGAAGAGTCAAACAAGGTGCACGCACAGCGGCTCTTGCAGGAAGTGGACGGACTGTACACCGTGGTCAACCCACCCTATCCGCCCATGACAACTGCCGAACTGGATGCGTCGTTCGACCTTCCGTACACGCGGTTGCCGCATCCGAAATACAAGAACAAGCGCATTCCGGCCTACGAAATGATAAAACACTCGGTGAATATCCATCGGGGATGTTTCGGAGGATGCGCCTTCTGCACCATATCCGCCCATCAGGGCAAGTTCATCTCATGCCGTTCCAAGGACAGTATACTGCGTGAGGTGAAGCAAGTGACCAAAATGGCAGACTTCAAGGGCTATCTTTCCGACCTGGGAGGCCCGTCTGCCAATATGTATGGTATGTCCGGACTTAACAAAGAGCTGTGCGGAAAATGCAAGAGGCCGAGTTGCATCAGCCCGAAGATTTGTCCGAACCTCAATACCGACCACAGCAGTCTGCTCGATGTGTACCACGCCGTTGACGCATTGCCGGGTATCAAGAAGAGTTTCATCGGTAGCGGTGTGCGTTACGACCTCCTTTTGCACAGAAGCAAGGACGACACGGCCAACAAAGCAGCCGCAGTCTATACCCGCGAATTGATTTGCCGCCACGTAAGCGGCCGTTTGAAGGTTGCGCCGGAGCATACGAGCGACACCGTGCTGCGACTTATGCGCAAGCCGTCGTTCAGTCAGTTTCAGGAATTCAAGCGGATATTCGACCGAATCAACCGTGAAGAGAACCTCAAGCAGCAGATTATACCTTATTTCATAAGCAGTCATCCTGGTTGCCGTGAGGCTGACATGGCCGAACTGGCCGTCCTCACCAAGCGGATGGACTTCCACTTAGAGCAGGTGCAGGACTTTACGCCCACTCCCATGACGGTTAGCACCGAAACATGGTACACCGGCTATGATCCCTATACGCTTGAGCCGGTGTTTAGTGCCAAGTCGCCAAGGGAAAAGCTCGCACAGAGGCAGTTTTTCTTCTGGTATAAGCCGGAGGAACGCCGCAACATAGAGCAGGCATTGCGCCGCATAGGTCGCCCAGACCTTATCGGAGAACTGTGCGGAAGACCGCAAACGACCGTGAAACATGGGCAGAAACCGCAGGAAACCACAGGACAAAGACAACAGGAACGCTATGGAGATAATAGAACAAAGCATAACTCCCAAAAGCCCAACGGCAAAGACAGAAGACGGAATAGTCATAACAGATAACTTTGTGGCTGTGATTGACGGCAGCACCAGCAAGACTCCAACACGCATCTCTCGCTGGCGCACCAACGGTCGCTACTGTATGAAGTTGGTAAGCCACTACATACGCCACGCACCCAAAGACATTGATGCCAGAAGTTTCTGCCTTGGCGTAACGGAGTATGTGCGCAGCAAATACAGCAAGAGCCAATTAGAGCGCGCAGCCGTCCATCCAGAAGAGCGTCTCACCGCAAGTTGTGCCGTGTTCAGCCGTCTCCAGCGTCAAGTGTGGCTCATCGGCGACTGCCAGTGCCTTATAGACGACCGCTTTATAGACAATCCCAAACCTTCGGAAAGCCGCATTGCAGAGGAGAGAGCCAATGCAGCAAGGCAGCTGATGGACGAAGGAATGACCGAGAGACAGCTACTCACCAACGACAAGTCGCGCGAAGCCATACTGCCCAGCCTCGTTTCATCGATGAAGGGGCAAAATGTTGACTATGCCGTTATTGACGGTTTCAGCATTCCTATGGGCAAAGTGCGCATAGAAACGCTCGATTTCCGCCCGTGGACGATAGTGCTCGCCACCGACGGATTTCCCTTTCTCCTTCCGACACTCGACGAGTCGGAAGCGGCACTCGCCCGACAGTTGGCTACAGACCCGCTCAATATCGGTGCTTTCAAGGCTACCAAGGGGTGTATGGAGGGCAACAACTCGTTTGACGACCGGGCTTACGTGAGGTTCAAGGTCTAACCCCAACCCCATTGTCCATTTCAGTTCTTGCCCTTCAACTTTTCCGTTTCCGCAACCACAGCCGCATAGGCTCGGCGCCAGTCGGTGTCCAGAGAGAAACGTGTGATGCTGTTCGGATTGGCAAAGTAGCCTTGTGTCAACTCCTTATCGGCATCGTTGAACAGCGGATTGGATAATGACGCATCCATGAACAGCTGCACAGTCTTCACCTTTTGTTCCTCCGTCATAGTGTTCATGCTCACAATCTGCTGTACATAAAAGGCGATAAAGCCGTTCAGAGCATAGGCTTGTTTGTCCAGAAAAGCCGTAGTGGAGTCTGGAGTCTGCTCGCGCATCTTTATAAGAAGGTAGTCCAGCGCATCCAGTTTGAACTGGTTAATCTGCTTGACCAGTTCGCTGTTTGCGGTCTGCACCGCCGTCTGTGCGTTACTTCTCACCTTTCCATAAATGCCTTGTGCCGCTGCCACATTGGTCAAACCGACAGTCAGGGCAAGAAACATCAGTATTTTCTTGACCATTGCCGTTGCTTTTGTTGGGATTAAGTAATGTTCCATCGTGATGTCTTTGGGCGTTTGAACCCTATACATTCTTCTTCAGTTGCAGCGAGTGGTCTATGCATGCTGGCCACTCTTCGCGGTAGTGGGTCACCATTATCATGGTCTTGTTTGGCCGTTGGCAGAACGTCTCTATAATGTCTTTCACCAACCGGCGGTTCACATTGTCAAGCCCGTGCAGCGGTTCGTCAAGTATGAGCAGTTCTGGATCCTTGACGAAAGCCCTCGCCAGCAGCACCAGTCTCTGCTCTCCGCTCGACAATTTCAGGAACGTCTGATTCTCTTTTCCAGCCAGTCCGAATACATCCATCCACCACTTGCACACCTCATATTCCCCAGCCGTAGGTTTGGCGTACAGTCCTACCGTATCCTTCAAGCCGCTTGCCACCACGCGGATGGCCGGCAAATCTTTCTGATAAGCACGGTGCATCTCGGGCGAAACATAGCCTATGTGTTTCTTTATCTGCCAGATGGTCTCGCCGCTTCCGCGCCTATTGCCAAACAAGGCAATGTCGCAAGCATAGGATTGGGGATTGTCGGCACACACAAGCGAGAGCAATGTACTCTTTCCCGCACCGTTCTGTCCGCTCAAAGCCCACCGTTCGCCGTTGCGCACAGTCCAGTCCAAGTCTTTCAGGATGGTGCGTTGGCCATAGACAATGGACACTTTCGACATCTTTACCACCTCTTCGGCCTCATAGTCCTCTGCGTTGTGCGGAAGGTCAAGTATCGCCTGCCGCTTGCTTTCGGGCAGGACATGAGGTGCAACCGGCTGTCTCGCCGCCATGTATTCCTCTCTCGTGACCTTAGGCTTCACGGTCTTGCCGCTCACCTCAACCACATGAGTGATGAATTCGGGAAGGTCGTCACTCTTTGACAGCACAAGTATAATCTGCAACTGTCCGTCTGCCGCCAGCGACTGCATCAGTTGCCGCACCTGCAACCGCGTTTGCTCGTCAAGACCGATGAACGGGTTGTCCATAACGAGCACTTTCGGGGCAGTCATGAGAGCCTTGGCCATCTGAAACTTGCGCAGTTCGCCGCTGGAAAGCAGTATGATGTATTTGTCCTGCAATGTCTCCATGCCAAACAGACTGTACAGTCGGTCCCTCATGACCTGCCGTTCTGGCGTGTCGTCGCCGGCACTTCTGTATGCCTTGTCAAGCAGTTCGCCAACGAGGGGAGTCTCCTTGTCAATCTCCTGCTGGTTCCACCGCTGCTGCAAGTAGTATGTTCCGTCGCTTGCCCCGTAGGAGTCCCGAAAGGCTATAAACCTTATATTGTCCGAAAACATGGGTTTTGCATCTGCCCCGAAGTCGTATGAGACGGTGCCGTCAGCCAAGGGATGCTTTCCCGTCAGTATGTCTGTCAGCAGAGACTTGCCGCCTCCGTTAGGCCCCACAATGGCCAGCTGCTCGCCTTCGTCCAGTTCAAAATCGGCGGGAACTGCCAAACGCCACTCGTCGAGCCGCGCCACGCCCCCTTTCATGCTTATTGTTTTCCGCATACTCTGTCCTTGTTCTTGTTTATAAAGTCTTTCCATCCGTGATAGTGGGTGTCGGCAACCGGACGGTTCATCTGCATGAAGTGGCAGTACGCCGCACCCAGAGCGTCTGTAGCATCCATGAAATCGCTCATGTCGCTGTCCTTTATCTTCAATATGCGCTTGAGCATACCGGCCACCTGTTCCTTCGAAGCCTGTCCGTTGCCAGTTATGGCCATCTTTATCTTCAGCGGAGCATATTCGTGAATGGGCACTCCGTGGTGTATGGCCGCAGCTATTGCTGTGCCCTGCGCCCTGCCGAGTTTGAGCATTGACTGAACGTTCTTTCCAAAGAACGGAGCCTCTATGGCCATCTCATCAGGCAGATAGGCATCGATGATGCCTGTTACGCGCTCAAAGATGTGCCCCAGCTTGAGATAAGCATCGGGAAAGCGGCGCAGGTCAATCACTCCCATGGTCATCATCTCGGCCTTGGTGCCTACAACCTTGAGCAATCCGTAGCCCATGATATTAGTTCCGGGGTCAATTCCAAGTATTATCTTCTCCATAAAATCACGGCAAAAGTAGTAATAATTATCAAGAACCGGAAGAAAGCGACGCTTACAAGTCGCAAAGGTGAGGGCTTATTGACGGCAAACGTCACCTTTGCGAAAAGAACTATGGCATTTAGCCTCCATCTTGCAGGGCTGACACCACGTAGCGAAGAAGTCCACCAACACTGGCTTCTCGCTCATTATTACGTCATTGAATGATTCCATTATTTCAGTTCCTTTCCGTCAGAAAACGCATTGCCAACTCGCTGACCAAGCTCCATGTAGCCATGGTGTATCGGGTCGAAAGTGATGAGGTGCATCTTCTCCATGTCGGGCTTGCCGTCCTCGGCAAGATACTCTTCCTTGCAGACGATGTTCACGATTTCGGCAACGATGTAGTAGCCCGTCTCGCTCTCGTCAATCTTCTCCTTGATGCGGC
>CAVAQY010000081.1:0-10055 GCA_963590865.1 Bacteroidaceae bacterium
AGCTACACTTTATTCCTGATTACGGGTGTCACCAACCGAGGATATCCGCTGACCCGGAAGAACGGGGTCGTACGCTTCACTTTGCCGTAGAGTAAACCAAAAAGCCATGCGCACGGTGCATCTACACCATGCGCATGGCCAACAAGAAGCAGCCTCCTTCTCAATAATAGGCAGTCGCCATTTACATGCGCTGCATTATCTTTCCGCCCTCTTCCAAAGCCTGCATGTTCAGAGGGATGAGGTTGTGGTGGCGTTCGGGAAGCGTTTTGTAGAGAGCTTTCTCTATGCCACTATTGCTTATGATGGGGCAAACCTTCAAGAATCCGCCCAGCACAATCATATTGAATATTTTGCTGTTCTTCATCTCTGCGGCCTTGTCCATTGCGTCAATTCGATAAACGGTGATGTCCTTGCGGTCGGTAGGCTTCATTATTCCATAGCCGTCGTATATCAGAATGCCGCCCGGTTTCACCTTTGGCGCAAATTTGTCGAGTGAAGGCTGGTTGAGTACGATGGCCACATCGTAGGTGCTGAGTATGGGAGAGGATATCTTCTCGTCGCTCACTATCACGGTTACGTTGGCCGTTCCTCCGCGTTGCTCAGGTCCGTAGGCCGGCATCCACGTCACTTCCTTGTCTTCCATCAGTCCTGAGTAGGCGAGTATCTTGCCCATGGAGAGCACGCCCTGACCACCGAAGCCCGATATTATTATCTCTTTCTTCATCTTTACTTCTCCTTTCTTTGTTGGCAAAGCCTCCTAAACGGTTGTGTCCTTCAGGTCGCCTTTCGGATAGAACGGGAACATATTCTCCTGCATCCACAGGTTTGCCTTGTGGGGCGACAGTTTCCAACCGCTGTTGCACGTTGACACAATCTCCACCAGACTGCTGCCCTTGCCGTCCATCGAAGCCTGGAAAGCCTTGCGTATGGCCTTTTTGGCTTTCAGTATTGCTCCCACGGTCTCAACGCTTTGGCGCGTCACGTAGCACGTGCCTTCAAGCTGAGCGGCTATTTCGGTGAGCTTGAGAGGGAAACCGTGCAGTTCGGCCACACGTCCATAGGGGCAAGTGCTGGTCTTCTGTCCCATCAGAGTGGTAGGAGCCATCTGGCCGCCTGTCATTCCGTAGATGGCGTTGTTGATGAAAATGATGGTAATGTGTTCGCCACGGTTTAGCGCATGGATGGTCTCGGCAGTTCCGATGCACGCCAAGTCGCCGTCGCCCTGATAAGTGAACACGAGCCTGTCGGGCCAGAGACGCTTGATGCCGGTGGCTACGGCTGGCGCACGTCCGTGGGCGGCTTCCTGCCAGTCGATGTCCAGATAGCGGTAAGCGAACACGGCGCAACCCACAGGGCTTACGCCTACGGTCTTGTCTTCCATGCCCATCTCCTCAATGACCTCGGCCACGAGTTTGTGAACCACACCATGACTGCACCCCGGACAGTAGTGCATAGGCACGTCATTCATCAATGTGGGCTTCTTGTACACCAGGTTTTCCGGTGAAATTATATTATCCATTGTCTTTGCCTCCTCTACATTAGTTTGCTCTTCAGAGCCTCGACAATCTCGTTAGGCTCCGGTACGATACCTCCGAGACGACCGTAGTGCTCCACAGGGATGCTTCCGTTGACAGCCAGGCGCACGTCCTCAACCATCTGTCCGGCATTTATCTCGGCCACGAGCAGTCCCTTCTTGCCTTTGGCTATTTCGCTCACAGCCTTTGACGGGAACGGCCAGAGGGTTATGGGACGCAGCAAGCCCACCTTGATGCCTTCGCTGCGGGCTATCTCTATGGCCTTTTGGGCTATGCGGGCAGCACTTCCGAAGGCTACAATCACATAGTCGGCATCTTCGCACTGCATCGCTTCGTAGCGCATCTCGTTCTTCTCTATCTCCCTGTACTTTGCCTGTAGGTGCAGATTGTGTGCCTCCATCGCTTCAGGCTTCAGCTCCAGCGAGGTAAGTATGTTGGGCTGGCGGCCCTTTTCGCGACCGAACGTTGCCCAAGGACATTCCTTCTTTATCTCTTCTTCCGTGCGGCGAGGCTTGTAGGGCGGCATTACCACCTTCTCCATCATCTGTCCGATAACTCCGTCGCTCAATATCATGGCAGGAATGCGGTACTTGAAGGCCAGCGTGAATGACAAATCCACAAAGTCGGCCATCTCCTGAACAGAGTTTGGGGCAAGCACTATTATGTAGTAGTCACCGTTTCCGCCCCCGCGAGTAGCCTGAAAATAGTCGCTCTGTGACGGCTGTATGGTACCTAGTCCGGGACCTCCGCGCTGCACGTTGACAATCATTCCTGGGATTTCGGCACCTGCCATGTAGGCAATGCCTTCCTGCATGAGTGCCACACCGGGGCTTGACGATGACGTGAACGCCCTCTTTCCTGCGCCGGCAGCACCGTGCACCATATTGATGGCGGCCACTTCGCTCTCGGCCTGCAGCACCACCATTCCCGTGGTTTCCCAAGGCTTGTCGAGCGCAAGAGTCTCTATCACCTCACTTTGAGGCGTTATGGGGTAGCCGAAGAAGCCGTCTGCTCCACAGCGTATTGCGGCACGGGCTATCGCCTCGTTGCCTTTCATCAATGTTACTTCCTGTTCTGCCATGCTGTCACTCCTCCACTCTTTTCCTGTAAACCGTTATGCAGCCGTCGGGACACACTATTGCGCATGCCGCACAGCCAACACAAGCATCGGCATTGGCCACCTCGACATAGGGATAACCATGCACGTTAACTTTCTTTGCCAGCGCGATGACACTCTGCGGACAAGCCACCACACACAGCGAGCAGCCCTTGCACCTGTCGGTGTCAACCACGACGGCACCTCTCATCTTACTCATAAAGCATTCCTTTCCATTTCTCTTTGCGCCGCATCATGGGTTGTATGCGTCCTTATGATAGAAGCCAAGTATGTCGTCGAGCATAGCCTTGGCTTCCACGGCGGGACTGTCTGCGTCCAGCTCTATGGCGGCTATATAGTTGTTTATGGCTTCTTGCCAGTTGCCTTCCTTGCGGAACTGATTGCCCCGGCGGTACAGTTCGTCGGCGGTCATCACTTGTAGAACTCCTTTTTCCCGGCTGCCAGCGTGTTCTTCATCAGCGAGCAGATGGTCATAGGTCCTACGCCTCCGGGTACGGGAGTGATGAACGAGCACTTGGGAGCCACCTCATCAAACTTCACGTCTCCGTTAAGCCTAAAGCCGCTCTTGCGCGTTGCGTCGGGCACGCGTGTCGTTCCTACATCGACAATCACGGCACCTTCCTTCACCATGTCGACCGTCACGAAGTCGGGACTGCCTATGGCTGCAATGATAATGTCAGCCTGGCGGCACTCCTCCTTGAGCGTTTTCGACCGGCTGTGGCACACCGTGACGGTTGCGTCGCCATACTGTTTCTGCATCATCAGCTGCGCCATGGGCTTGCCTACGATGTTGCTGCGCCCTAAGATCACGCACTTCTTGCCGCTCGTCTCTATATTGTAGCGCTTCAGCAGAGTGATTATGCCCAGCGGTGTGGCCGATATGAAGCACGGCAAGCCTATGGCCATGCGTCCGACATTGACAGGATGAAAACCGTCAACGTCTTTGCGGTAGTCGATGGCCTCTATTATTTTCTGCTCGTCTATGTGCTTGGGCAGCGGCAATTGCACGATGAAGCCGTCAACGTCGGCATCGTTGTTGAGCTTGTCCACGCAGGCGAGCAGTTCTTCCTCGCTTACTGTGTCCTCAAAACGTATGAGCGACGATTTGAAACCGCACGCTTCACACGCGATAACCTTGTTCTTGACGTATGTCTCCGAACCGCCGTCGTGGCCCACGAGTACCGCCGCAAGGTGAGGACGCTTGCCTCCCTCGGCCACAATGTGTGCCACCTCTTCGGCTATCTCTTCCTTTATCTTGGCCGCAGTGGCCTTCCCGTCTATCAGTTGCATATTGTTGTATAAGTTTATGTCTCTGAAAAATCGTACGCCTCAAAACAGCAGTTACATTCTGGGCATTCCCTTCATGCCTTTCATGGCATTGGCCATCTGCATCATCTTCGAGCTTGAAGTGCCTGCCATCAGACGCATCATCTTCCGCATCTGGTCAAACTGCTTCATAAGCCTGTTCACCTCCTGTATGTCGGTGCCCGAACCCTTTGCTATGCGCATACGGCGACTCTGGTTTATCAAATCCGGGTTGGCACGTTCCTTGGGGGTCATGCTGTTTATTATGGCTTCAACACCCTTGAAGGCGTTGTCGTCTATGTCGATGTCCTTTATGGCCTTGCCCACTCCGGGTATCATGGCAGCCAGATCCTTGATGTTGCCCATCTGCTTTATCTGCTGTATCTGCGACATGAAGTCGTTGAAGTCAAACTTGTTCTTGCGTATTTTCTTTTCGAGTTCCTTGGCTTTGGCTTCGTCATACTGCTGCTGGGCGCGCTCCACGAGACTCACAATGTCGCCCATACCGAGTATGCGGTCGGCCATACGGTCGGGGTGGAACACGTCGATGGCCTCCATCTTTTCGCCTGTACCGACAAACTTGATGGGCTTTGTCACCACGGTGCGTATCGAGAGAGCCGCACCACCGCGCGTGTCGCCGTCGAGCTTGGTAAGTACAACGCCGTCGAAGTCGAGTCTGTCGTTGAATTCCTTGGCCGTGTTCACAGCGTCCTGACCAGTCATTGAGTCAACCACGAAGAGTGTTTCGTCGGGGTTGAGCGACTTTTTTAGCGTCTCAATCTCGTTCATCATCTCTTCGTCCACGGCCAGCCGTCCTGCCGTGTCGACTATTACCACGTCATTGCCCTTGGCCTTTGCCTCGCGAATGGCGTTGGCGGCAATCTCAACCACGTTCTTGTTGTCTGGCTCTGTATATACTGGCACGTCGACTGTGCTGCCCACCACCTTCAGCTGTTCGATGGCTGCGGGGCGGTAAACGTCGCAAGCCACGAGCAAAGGTTTCTTGTGGTTGCGCGTCTTGAGCATATTGGCCAGTTTGCCGCTGAACGTTGTCTTACCCGAACCTTGCAGACCCGACATCAGGATTATGGCCGGACGGCCTTCCAAATGCAGTTCCGAGGCGGTGCCGCCCATAAGTTCGGCCAGCTCGTCGTGTACAATCTTCACCATCAGCTGACCGGGCTTTACAGCCGTAAGCACGTTCATTCCGAGAGCTTTCTGCTTCACGGTGTCGGTAAACGACTTGGCCACCTTGTAGTTCACGTCGGCATCAAGAAGTGCACGGCGCACATCCTTCAGCGTTTCGGCCACATTTATCTCCGTTATCTTGCCTTCGCCCTTCAAAATCTTGAACGAACGGTCCAGTCTCTCGCTTAAATTCTCAAACATTTGCTTGCTTTGATATTCCTTGTTTCTACTGTTATCTCTCTATGCAAAGATATGGTTTTATATCAACAAGCGGCCAAAAGGCAACAGGGTTTTAAAATAATTTAAAACGATTTCAACGCAAACTGCGCACACTAAATATGGAGTGTGCAATTTTAGTGTAGGTAGTGCGGATAATCAGACAATCATCAAGTCGCTCATCACCATGTCGCTTACAAACAGACCTTCATGGGTTAGGCGGAGGCGGTTCTCCTCATGCAGAAGCAGCCCGTCGGCAATGTAGCGTGCTGCGTTGGCCATGCAATAGTCGAGGCGAGCCTTGCCGAAGTCACGCTCCAGACGGTCAAGGTCAACGCCCTCCACGGTTCTGAGCGACAGCATTACCGTGTCGTTGTATTTGGTGTCGCCGTCAAGCGTTTCCCCTTCCGACGGCAGAACGTCTTTGCCTATCGACTCCACATACTCCTTCACGTCAGCTATGTTCCAGCTGCGGCGGCGCAAATCGTAGGAATGGGCGGCGGCACCAATGCCTACATACGGCACTCCGCGCCAGTATCCGCTGTTGTGGAGCGACCGGTGGCCGGGCAAAGCAAAGTTGCTTATCTCGTAATGCTCGTATCCTGCTGCGGAAAGGCGGTCGGCCAGTTCGTAAAACATGGCTCGGCTCGTTTCCTCATCTGTCTCTTTCACGCTGCCATTCTGTTTCATCCGGTAGAGAGCGGTTCCCTCTTCATACATCAGACTGTAGGCCGATATGTGGCTGATTCCCAGGCTTAGAGCCTCAGAAATGTCAGTTTGCCAGTCGGCAAGGGTCTCGCCGGGGAAGCCGAACATCAGGTCTATGCTGATATTTCCAATACCCGCACGCCGCAGGGTGTCCACCGCCTCTCGGGCTTCGGCAGCGTTGTGGCGGCGGTGCAGGAAGTTGAGGCGGCTGTCGTCGAATGTCTGTACGCCGAGACTGACCCTGTTCACAGGCTGGTCGGCCAGCAAGGCAGCATAGTCGGGCGTAACGTCGTCGGGATTGCACTCTACGGTCACCTCCGCGGCATCCGTGCAGTCTATTCCGGCAAACAGCTTTTGCAGCAGAACGGGCGGCAGTTGGCTCGGAGTGCCTCCACCTATATATATAGTGTGCCACGGGTCTCTGTCTGGATTGCACCGAAGTGAAAGCTCCTTGAGCAGGGCTTCTACATAGACGGAATGGAAACTGGACAGGGTGGTAGAGTAGAAACCGCAGTAAATGCAGCGGCTCGCACAAAACGGGATGTGGACATAAAGGCCGGCCATAGTGAGAATTTTGATGCAAAAATACTAATATTGCTTAACACCCTAAAGGTTTTCGCCACGTGAGTTTGCCGTTACGGAGGAAAATACATAACTTAGAGGCCGAATAACAGTCAGGCTACAGACCTGGAAGACAGAGAAAACCTACCGGACAAAGTCAAAGAGACACAAAGAGCAGTCCGTCTAAAGAAGAAGTTTAACCATGCGTGGATTTTTTAGAACACGCCTAAAATCTATTGACCTATGAAAGTGTACCAGACTAATGAAATCAAGAACATCGCTCTGCTTGGCAGTGCGGGTAGCGGCAAGACCACTCTTGCCGAATCGATGCTTTACGAAGCTGGAGTTATAAAAAGACGCGGCTCGGTGGAAACCAAAAACACCGTGAGCGACTATTTCCCGGTGGAGCAGGAGTACGGTTACTCTGTGTTCTCCACCGTTTTCCATGTGGAGTGGAACGGAAAGAAACTGAACATCATCGACTGTCCCGGTTCGGACGACTTCGTTGGAGGTGCCATCACGGCTCTCAACGTTACCGACCAGGCTGTGCTTCTCATCAACGGGCAGTACGGTCCTGAAGTGGGAACGCAGAACAACTTCCGCTACACGGAGAAGCTGAAGAAGCCTGTGATATTCCTCGTGAACCAACTGGACAGCGACAAATGCGACTTCGACACCATCATCGCAAGCATGAAAGACATCTACGGTCCGAAGTGCGTGCAGATACAATATCCCATAGAGACAGGCCCGGGCTTCAACTCGCTCATCGACGTGCTGCTGATGAAGAAGTATTCGTGGAAACCCGAGGGAGGCGCACCCATCATAGAGGACATTCCGGCTGAGGAAATGGACAAGGCGCGCGAGCTGCACAAGGCTCTCGTGGAGGCTGCTGCCGAAAACGACGAGGGACTGATGGAGAAGTTCTTCGAGGAAGAGACGCTCACCGAGGACGAGTTGCGCGAAGGAATACGCAAGGGACTGGTTACGAGGAGCATCTTCCCCGTGTTCTGCGTGTGCGCCGGAAAGGACATGGGCGTGCGCAGGTTGATGGAGTTCCTTGGCAACGTGGTGCCTTTCGTGAGCGAGATGCCCAAGGTTCACAACACGCGCGGCGAGGAAGTGCCTGCTGACAGCAACGGCCCTACATCCTTATATTTCTTCAAGACGGGAGTGGAACCGCACATCGGCGAGGTGCAATACTTCAAGGTGATGAGCGGAACGGTAAAGGCCGGCACCGATCTGGCCAACGCCGACCGTGGTTCAAAGGAGCGTCTGGCACAGTTGTTCGTGTGCGCCGGAGCAAACCGTTTGCCCATAGACGAGATTCACGCCGGCGACATAGGCTGCACCGTTAAGCTGAAGGACGTGAAGACAGGCAACGCTCTCAACGGAAAAGACTGCGACTACAGGTATGACTTCATCAAATATCCCAACTCCAAGTACTCGCGTTCCATAAAGGCGGTCAACGAGCAGGACACGGAAAAGCTCATGGCAGCATTGGTAAAAATGCGTCAGGAAGACCCCACGTGGGTGGTTGAGCAGAGCAAGGAGCTGCGTCAGATTATAGTTCATGGTCAGGGAGAGTTCCATTTGCGCACACTCAAGTGGCGACTGGAGAACAACGAGAAGCTGCAAGTGGCCTACGGCGAACCGAAAATACCGTATCGCGAGACCATAACCAAGGCCGCACGCGCCGACTACCGCCACAAGAAGCAGTCGGGAGGAGCCGGACAGTTTGGCGAGGTTCACCTCATCGTGGAGCCGTATGCTGAGGGAATGCCCGACCCCACGGTGTTCAAGTTCGGCGGACAGGAGTATCGCATCACCATGAAGGGCAAGGAAGAGATTGACCTTGACTGGGGCGGCAAACTGGTGTTCATCAACTCCGTTGTGGGAGGAGCCATCGACGCTCGCTTCATGCCGGCCATACTGAAAGGCATTATGGAGAAGATGGAGCGCGGACCGCTCACGGGCAGCTATGCAAGGGATGTGCGTGTCATAGTCTACGACGGCAAGATGCACCCCGTGGATTCCAACGAACTGTCGTTCATGTTGGCCGCCCGCAACGCTTTCTCCGCAGCATTCAAAGACGCAGGACCGAAGATTCTCGAACCGATATACGACCTTGAGGTGTTTGTTCCGGCCGACTTCATGGGCGATGTGATGAGCGACCTGCAAGGCCGTCGCGCGCTTATCATGGGCATGGACAGCGAAGCCGGCTACCAGAAGCTACAGGCGAAGATACCTCTAAAGGAGTTGTCGAGCTACAGTATTGCGTTAAGCTCTCTCACAGGCGGCCGCGCTTCGTTCACAACCAAGTTTGCAAGCTACGAACTCGTTCCGGCCGACATCCAGCAGCAGCTGATTAAGGAGCACGAAAGCGACGAGGAGTAAGATTTTTATAGAGGCATAAAAACCAAAAGCTGTCAACAGGGCTGAATTTCAGGCAAGGAATCCAGCCCTGTTCTTTTTTTTACAGATTTCCATGGCCGTCGGATGAGGTGTAGTCGGTTGATGTCATGGTGTTTTGTGTTGGTTGGTTATGAAGGGTTATGAAAGTGGGTGTCGTTTGCGGAGGCTCGGCGTGCACGAGACCTTCGGGATGTGTTCGGGATTTTGTCAAAGACCGCATTTTTTTCTTTCTCACAATGCAAAGTTACTATATCCGGTGTCGACGGTCGTGCGATAGTGTGCAATAGCGTGCAATTTCATGCTATTTCGTGCACGAATGATGGGGACACCGCACCTACTAGGTTTGCCTTGTGCGCCGGGCTTTCAGCACGAAGAAATATTCGCATATTATGCGGCTCCGCCGCAATCTTCTGCAAACTTAGAGTGTTATTGGCTTTCCCTTCGGCCGCCGAACGTTGTTTGCAATTCTTGTTCGGAAAAATAATTCCGTGGTTTTAGCGTGTTATTTCCCCGTAAGGTGTTCTTCCCGTCACGGTTCTCCAAGTTGTTCCACTATGGCCTTCACCTGCCGTTGCGCATTATTGCCTCCACAAGATGCCTCAACTGCGCCTTGCCTATGCCCGAAAGACCTGTCAAAAGCCACATTTTCCCGCAAATCTCGTGATATTTGGAGCTTTGTGCATAAATTTTGTTTCGGTGAGATGAGCGGAAAGTGCAGGTGTTGCCATCAAAATAAGCAATTTTTTGTATCATTTTGATGCCTTTGAGAGGGCAAATTTGACTAATTCTGTACCCCTACCTGTCTTCGGCATCTCTGGGATGGTCTTGCTAAATATATTGTAAGTCATTGCCTTTTAGAGAGTTGTATGATTTTGTCAGTTGATTTATTTGTCCTAAATCTCAAATCTCAGTATCTCAGTTATTTTTAATAGGTACCCCCATTCTTCGTCTCTCTATCATATATTATATATAACTAATTAATTATTAATAAGTTATAAGTATATAAAGAGAGG
>CAVAQY010000082.1:0-10052 GCA_963590865.1 Bacteroidaceae bacterium
AACTAAAACGCTTAGGAATGTGAGCTAAAATTGGTACAACGAACTGGACACCCTATAAAATAATTCCTCCCAACCGCCAACGAAGGCAGCCGGGAGGAAAAGGAAAAAATAAATGAAAATATCTTGGGCGAAGACTTTTACTTCGAAGTCTTCGTTGCCTTCACGAAGTATATCATGAGTAGGATGTAGGCAATGAGCGAGCAAATCTCCGACATCGGGTTGGCCCACCATGCCGAGAAGTCGAACGACACGCCGCCGAAACGCAACAGGGCACTTACTACACCCATCAGCGCACCGCCGGCAATGAAGCCTGAAGCTATGAGGTTGCCCTTTTCGCCGCGCTCCTTGTTCACTTGGGCATCCTTGGAGCGTGTGGTTACATACCAGTTGAGTGCTCCGCCCACGAGCAACGGAATGTTAAGCTCGATGGGGATGAACATTCCGAGGGCGAAAGCCAGTGCCGAAACGTTGCACACGGTGAGTATGATGGCTATCAGCGCACCTACTCCATACAGTACCCACGGTGCTCCGATGCCGTTCATAAGCGGGTCAATCACCGCCGCCATTGCATTGGCCTGTGGGGCGGCAAGCTGTCCGCTGGCGAAACCGTAGGTCTCGTTGAGCAGTATCATCACTCCGCCGACAGTGGCGGCAGACACCAGGGTGCCGAGAAACTTCCAACTCTCCTGCTTCTTGGGGGTTGTGCCCAGCCAGTAGCCTATCTTGAGGTCGGTGATGAACGATCCTGCCATTGACAGAGCCGTACATACCACTCCACCCATGATGAGTGCGGCCACCATTCCGCCCGTACCGCGGAGTCCCACGGCCACCATCACCACCGAGGCGAGAATGAGTGTCATGAGCGTCATGCCCGATACCGGATTAGAACCTACAATGGCTATGGCGTTGGATGCCACGGTGGTGAAGAGGAATGCCACTACAGCCACGAGCACAATGCCCACAACGGCAAACAGAAGGTTGCCCTCCATCACACCCAGCCAGAAGAACAGGAATGTAATCAGTATGGTAACAGCCGAGCCTATGGCTATTATCCTGAACGAGATGTCACGCTGCGTGCGCAGCTGCTCCTTGTCGGTGTCCTTGCCACCCTTCATCTCCTTGGCGGCGAGCGACACAGCACCTTTTATTATGCCCCACGACTTTATGATGCCAATGATACCGGCCATGGCAATGCCACCGATACCGATGCTCTTGCCGTATGAGCGGAAGATGTCTTCGGGACTCATCTGTCCCACGGTTGCTGTTATGGTAGGGTCCCAGGCGTTGAGCACCGTGTCGTGGAACAGCAGCGACATGCCCGGAACGATAAGCCACCACACGGCAACAGAACCGAGGCAGATGATGAGCGCATATTTCAGTCCCACGATGTAGCCAAGACCGAGCACCGCAGCACCCGTATTGACCTTAAATACCAGTTTGGCCTTGTCTGCCAACACTTCGCCCCAGCCAATGACGCGCGATGTGAAGTTCTCGTTCCACAAACCGAACGTGGCTACGACAAAGTCATACAGTCCGCCCACGAGTCCGGCTATGAGCAACGGCTTTGCCTGGTTGCCGCCCTTGGCTCCGCTCACGAGCACCTGCGTTGTGGCTGTGGCCTCAGGGAAGGGGTATCTGCCGTGCATGTCGCTCACGAAGTATTTGCGGAACGGTATGAGGAACAGTATGCCTATCACGCCGCCGAGCAGCGAGGCGATGAACACCTTGAGGAACGACGCACTCATCTCGGGATACTTTGCCTGTAGGATGTAGATGGCCGGAAGCGTGAATATTGCGCCGGCAACAACAGCTCCCGAACAGGCTCCGATGCTCTGTATGATGACGTTCTCTCCGAGTGCGCCCTTGCGCTTTGTGGCGGTAGACACGCCCACGGCTATGATGGCTATGGGGATGGCGGCCTCAAACACCTGGCCTACCTTCAGTCCGAGGTAGGCGGTTGCAGCGGAAAAGAGTATTGCCATGAGTATTCCCCAAGTCACCGACCATGCGTTGACCTCGGGATAAGTCCTGTGCGGACTCATCATCGGCTCGTACTTCTCGCCGTCGTTCAGCTCGCGAAACGCATTCTCGGGCAGTTCGGTCATGACCTTGTCTGCCTTGTCTTCCATGTGTGGAGCGTTTTTCATTGCCGTCATTTCACCTCCCAGATGTCGTTGGTTTCAAGCAGCTCCATGAAGTTGTGGTACTTCTTCTGCTTCTTCACGTCCTCCACCTGCTGGTTTACCGCCTCGTCGTAGGTGGGGGCCTCCACGTCGCGTATCACTCCGAGAGCCACAGGGAAACCGTGTTCGTTGTCCATCATGGCGAGCTTCAGCTGCAGGGTGTTGTCCTCGCAGTGGGCATCATGCACGAGAATGTCGCTTCCAGTCACTCCATTCTCGCCAATCTTCACCACCTTCAGCCCGAAGCCGTCCTGAACGAGTCCGTATTCGTTGTTCTCGCCGAACACGAGCGGCTTGCCGTGCTCCACGTAGATGGCGTTCTTCTTGCGTCCCTCCTTATTATATACGGAGTCGTGGGTGCCGTCGTTGAAGATTACGCAGTTCTGCAATATCTCGCAAACCGATGCTCCCTTGTGCTGCTGGGCAGCCTTGAGTATGCTGATTGTGCCGGCAGAGTCGGTGGCCACGGCACGCGCAAAGAAGTGGCCGCGTGCGCCGAAGCACAGTTCTGCAGGACGGAAAGGGTCTTCCACCGTGCCGTAGGGGCTTGACTTCGACACGAAGCCGCGCGGACTTGTGGGCGAATACTGTCCCTTGGTAAGTCCGTATATGCGGTTGTTGAGCAGTATCACGTTGATGTCGATGTTGCGCCGCATGGCGTGTATGAAGTGGTTGCCGCCAATGGCCAGTCCGTCGCCGTCGCCGCTGACCTGCCAAACGGTGAGGTTGGGGTTCACCACCTTGGCTCCCGTGGCGATGGCCGCTGCCCGGCCGTGTATGGTCTGCATGGCGTAGGTGTTGACGTAGTAGGGCAGTCGGCTTGAGCAGCCTATGCCTGAAATGACTGCCGTCTCGTGTGGCGCCACGCCAATCTCGGCCATGGCCTTGTGGAGCGATGCCAGAAAGAAGTGGTCTCCACATCCCGGACACCATCTTGGTTGTCCTTTCTTATAGTCTTGAAATGTGTACATCTCTAAAAATCCTTTTTGTTAACCTTTGATAATTGCCCTGAATGCGTTGACGAGTTCCTCTACAACGAATGGCTGTCCCTTCACCTGGTTGAACTTCTTTGGTACAAACCCGTCAACCTTCATGCGCAGATAGCCGGCCAACTGACCCAGGTTCTGCTCAGCCACAACCACCTTGGGGTACTTGAGCAGCACCTCGGCGGTGTTCTTTGGCAGCGGGTTTATGTACTTGAACTGTGCTAGAGCCACCTTGTGGCCCTCGTCCTGCAACACCTTCATGGCCGAGCAGAGGTGTCCGTAGGTGCTTCCGAAGCCCACTATCAGCAGTTCGGCGTCGTCCTTGTCGCCCTCCACCTCAAGCTCCGGCACCGGTATGCGGTCGATTTTTTCGGCGCGCAACCTGTCCATGTGGTCGTGGTTTTCGGGGTCGGTTGATATTGCGCCCGTAGCTCCGTCCTTCTCCAGACCGCCGAGTATGTGGGTGTAGCCTTCGTTGCCCGGTATTGCCCAGTATCTCACCGCAGTCTCCGGGTCGCGCAGGTACGGTGTGTAGCATCCCCTCTGTTCCGGGGTAGCGTAGTGCGGCTTTATTGTCGGCAGGTTGGTGATGTCTGGCAACTTCCATGCCGCAGAGCCGTTGGCTATGAATGCGTCGGTGAGCAGTATCACAGGTGTGAGGTGCTCAAGGGCTATCTTGGCGGCACAGTAGGCCGCATCGAAACAGTCTGTGGGACTTGTGGCGGCAATCACGGGCATGGGGCTTTCGCCGTTGCGTCCGTACAGAGCCTGAATCAGGTCGGTTTGCTCGCTCTTGGTGGGCAGTCCTGTAGAAGGACCGCCGCGCTGTACGTCAATTATTACCAGCGGAAGCTCGTCGATTACGGCCAGGTTCATGGCCTCCGACTTCAGGCAGATGCCCGGGCCGGATGTAGATGTGGCGGCAAGTGCTCCGGCAAACGATGCTCCGATGGCACTTGCGCAACCCGAAATCTCGTCTTCGCATTGCACGGTAATCACGCCACACGACTTGTGCTTGGCCAGCTCGTGCAGTATGTCGGTGGCTGGAGTGATGGGGTAGGAGCCGAGAAACAGCTTCAGTCCGGCCTTCTCAGCTGCGGCGATGAGTCCGTAGGCGGTGGCCTTGTTGCCCGTTATGTCCATGTAGCGGCCCTTCACCTTGTGCTTCGACTCAATCCTGTATGTTGCCGGCACACTTGCGTGTACGTTGTGGCCGTAGTCGTATCCAGCACGCACCACCTTTATGTTGTTCTCTGCAATCTGCGGCTTCTTGGCGAATTTCTCGCGAAGGAAGTTTTCCACCAGCGGCACTTCGCGGTTGAACAGCCAGCACACTATGCCCAGCGCAAACATGTTGCGGCACTTGAGCACGGCCTTGTTGTCCATGCCGCTATCGCTCAGACAGTCTTTCACCATCTTCGTGATGGGGCAAGCCACAACCCTGTCGGCATCGATGCCCATCTCGCTCAGATAGTCGTCTGTGGCGAACTCGGCCTTTTGCAGGTCTTTGGGGCCGAAGCTGTCGGTGTCTATTATTATCGTGGCCTGTGGTTTTGCGTATTTGTATTGTGTCTTCAGAGCGGCGGCGTTCATGGCCACAAGCACATCGCACTTGTCGCCTGGGGTGAACACGCGTCCTTCGCCTATGTGTACCTGAAATCCTGACACGCCTGTGAGCGAGCCTTGCGGGGCGCGGATGTCGGCCGGATAGTCCGGAAAGGTTGATATTCCATTGCCCACCGTGGCCGACACGGTTGAGAATATGTTGCCGGCCAGCTGCATTCCGTCGCCAGAATCGCCTGAGAAGCGAACGACCACTTGGTCAAGCTCCTTCACTTCCAATTCTTCTGCCATAAATGTTTCTTTCTTTTTGCCTTGCTAAGACGTTAAACTATCATGTTTTCAAAGTTTCGGATGCAAATTTCGTAAACTTTAACGAGAATAGCAAATGTTTCAAATGGAAAATCCATGGACGGGAAGCCAACGGTTGCATAGTTGTAATTTAATTACATTTTAATGCGCTATGCAGACCTTTTCGTGTCACAAAGATATTTCGTCGGCTGTATTGCTTGCAATTTGAAAATAAAAGAGTGCCGTTTGCCAACGGCTTCTTCGCCCCTTTCCTTAGGGCAAACGGGGCTTCCCGTTCCGCTATCAGGTGCGTCATGTTTGCGGAAATGCAAGAAAACGGAATGCTCTCCCTTTGCCTTTTACCGCATAATAAGTACCTTTGCACTAAGCGATTCCGATTTTTGGAAGAGCGAAAGAACAATCCATAAAAAGTGAAAGAAGGCCGAAGCCGGATGCCCCGGCACTCAAGACAGAATGATAACCACGGGAACTGTGCAAGCCAAGTGACTGGAGTCGAACTGTTTGACGCATGTTTTGACATGGCCACAGGAACGGTCAGCCCACAGGTGTGCAACAGACGCATGCACGAAGTGCTCGTTCTGGCTTGCTCCGAAGGCACCCGTCTCGCCGGAATGGGCTTTGGCAGCCTCTTTGCGCAGGTGGACTATCTGTGCAAACGATGCGGCGTGGCCATTGCAGACAAGGTGGCCATACAGGTCATGCGTAGGCATTCCAATAGCGAAGAACCGCTTGCCCATAGTGACTTGCTCTACGACCTGCGTGCCTTATGTCTTTTCATCTCGGCAGTATTTGCCATTGACGTACCGGGACGACTGCTTGGCGTGCTTCCGCCCCACAACCGTCCTGTAGAACAATCCTCTTTGACCAATGTTGCACGACTGCGCTGCATAGTGGACGATTGGGACAACACCTTTATACATATAACCTCCGACGACGATCGTGGAGGGCAACAGCTCGAAGTGGACTGTTCTGACCGTGGCGACGGGCTTGACTACGCCTATCTTTGGCGACTTCTTGCCAAGGGCATGCAACTCAATTTGCTCGACTGCCATGCTGACGGCAACCGCATCAGACCGGGGCTGGTGGTGGTGGAGCCTGACTTTCTCGTGGACATCAGTTCGGTTGCAGCCTGTTTCACCGACTATGGCCACAGTCCGTTGGCCTACACCATCAACCGTATGCGTCCCCGAGCCAATAGCCAGGCAATACTTCTCGGAAATTTCGCGGGCAATGCACTTGACAATATCATAAACAACGAACGCTTCAGTCTGAATGAAACGATAGCCAACTCGTTCAAAAGTCAGGCCATGCAGTTCTGTACCTGTCCGCAGTTCAACGCTCAAGAGTTTACAACGGCGGCAAAGGCCCAGGCCGACAACCTGCAGGAGGTAGTGCAGACGCTGTTTGCCGCCCCACAGGAAGGCAGGCTTGAAGGCTACGACCGCAGCAAAGCCATGCTCGAACCCTCGTTTGTGTGCGAGAGCCTCGGCCTTCAGGGGCGCGCAGACCTTATGACCACCGACATGAAACTGCTGGTTGAGCAGAAGTCCGGGCGGCTTCCGTCGCTCGACTTCGGGCGTTCAGCATCGAAACTTCGTTATCAGGAGTCCCACTATGTGCAGTTGTTGCTCTACTACGGTGTGCTTCGCTACAACTACGGCGTGACCGACAATTCTGTCGACATGCGTTTGCTCTACTCAAAGTATAAGGCGGCCGACGGACTCATGGTGGTGAACTTCTACCGTGGACTGTTCCGCGAGGCCATAAAGCTGCGCAACCGTATCGTTGCCGGAGAATTTGCCATGGGCAACGGGAGTTTTGCTGCGGTGATGAGTCATCTCGGCGCAGACGCAATCAACGAGAAAGGACTGCACGACCGGCTTTTTGAGGGCTTCATCCGTCCGCAGACCGAGGCTGTCACAGCTCCTTTGCATCGTTTGTCGCCCGTTGAACACGCCTACTTCGTGCGTATGTCCACATTCGTCTACCGCGAACAACTTGCCCATAAGGTTGGTTCACAAGAGGGCGTGGCCGGTTCGGTGGCCGACCTGTGGAACATGCCGCTGGAGGAAAAGCTGGGCACGGGCAATATCTATACCGGTTTGCGCATCGCAGACAAGCGTTGCTCCACCGGCTATAGTGGCTATGATCTGTTCACTCTGGCCGTTCCTCAATACGATGCCGACTTCCTGCCCAACTTCAGACGAGGTGATGTCGTATACATGTATGCCTACAACGGCACGCCGGACGTGAGGCGGAGTGTGCTTCACAGGGGAGTGCTGTGCGAAATCGCCACAGACAGTATAACCGTCAAACTCACTAATGGCCAGCGCAATCCCGCCTTGTTCGGCGAAGGCACCTATGCTGTGGAGCATGGAGGGGCAGACAGCGCAGCCAGCGGATTGCTCCGCAGTCTCCATTCGTTCATCACGTCGCCCAAGAGTGTGCGCGACTTGCTCCTCGGGCAGCGCATTCCCGAGACCGTCCCGTCGCTTTCGCTCACCCGAAGCTACCATCCTTCCTACGATGATGTGCTGCTTCGCGCCAAACAGTCGCGCGACTATTTCCTGTTGATGGGGCCTCCCGGCACAGGCAAAACCTCGATGGCTCTGCGCTTCCTGGTAGAAGAGGAGTTGGCCGACAGTACTGCCTCCATACTCCTGACGGCCTACACCAACCGTGCGGTTGACGAAATCTGCGCCATGCTCGACGGAGCCGGCATCGGCTTTCTGCGCATCGGCAACGAGAGTTCGTGCGACCAGCGCTTTGCGAGCCATCTGCTTGAGGCAGCTCTGGACACCACTCCCAAACTGGAAGCCATACGAAGCCGTATTGTTGGCGAGCGTGTTGTGGTGGGCACCACGTCCACTCTGCTCGCTCGGCCGTTTGTGTTTGCCCTCAAAAAGTTCACGCTCACCATTGTCGACGAGGCTTCGCAAATACTCGAACCAGGCATGGTCGGACTGCTCACCGGCCGTTTCATACTTATCGGCGACCACAAACAGTTGCCCGCAGTAGTGGCTCAAAGCGAGACGGAATCGGCTGTGGACGATGCCGTTTTACGCAATATCGGACTGGAAGACTGCCGCCAGTCGCTCTTTGAGAGGCTTCTGCGGTGGGAAAAACGCTCTGGCCGCACCCAACTCACCGGAATCTTGCGCCGTCAAGGACGTATGCACCCCGACATTGCCGCCTTTCCCAACGAGATGTTCTATTGCAACGAGCGGCTTGAACCCGTGCCGTGCGCCCACCAGACGGAGACTTCTTTGGGCTATGATGCCGCTCCGCAGGATGCACTCGACCGGATTTTGCAACAGCAGCGCATGATATTCCTGCCGGTAGACGCTCCTGCGCCTGGCGATGACGGCGGCGGACTGAAGTCAAACGTGGCTGAGGCTCGTGTCGTGGCCGACGTGTTGCGGCGCATAGTGCGCTTCTGCGGCAACCGGTTTGACCCGCAGACCACCGTGGGGATAATCGTTCCTTACCGCAACCAGATTGCCATGATACGCAAAGAGCTGGCACGGATTGGTCTGGACGGACTTGACGGAGTGTCCATCGACACCGTGGAACGCTATCAGGGCAGCCAGCGCGATGTGATAATCTACTCGTTCACCGTGACCAAACCCTTCCAACTGGCTTTCCTTACCGGCAACACTTTCATGGAAGACGGCCGTCCGATAGACCGCAAACTGAACGTTGCACTCACGAGAGCGCGGCGGCAGATGATAATGACTGGTTGCCCGCAGGTGCTCCAGGCCAATCAGCTGTTTGCGGAGCTTATGCGGAGGTATTCCGTGAAGCCGTAAGGCAAAGGTCGGCTTGCTTAGAACGTATAAACACAAGAAAACAAAGAAATACACACTATGGAGAAAATATCAGTAAGACTGGACGGTCTGTCAATAGGCTACCACGGCAAGCACGGGCTGAATGTGGTGGTCAAGGACATAAACGAAACAATACGGGGCGGCGAACTTACGTGTCTGCTCGGTGCCAACGGAGCCGGCAAGTCAACGCTTCTGCGCACCTTGTCGGCCTTTCTGCCCAAACTGGAGGGCAACGTGTACATAGGCGGCAGGGAAATTGGCTCGTTTGATGCTAAGGAACTGGCGCGTACCATAGGCATAGTGCTCACAGAAAAGCCCGAAGTGGCCAATATGACCGTGAGGGAAATGGTGCTCATGGGGCGTTCACCATACACAGGGTTCTGGGGCACTTACTCGGATACCGACAACGCCGTGGTCGACGAAGCCATCAATATGGTTGGCATAGGTCACATAGCCGGACGGCTCACGAGCAGTCTGAGCGACGGTGAGCGTCAGAAGGTCATGATAGCCAAGGCTCTGGCACAGCAAACTCCGGTAATCTATCTGGACGAACCCACCGCCTTCCTCGACTTTCCGAGCAAGGTGGAGGTGATGAAACTGCTTCACCGCATAAGCCGTGAGTCTGGAAAGGTGGTGTTTCTCTCTACCCACGACCTCGAACTCGCCTTGCAACTGGCCGACACCGTGTGGCTCATGGACAAGGGGCACGGCATCTGCGCCGGAACTCCCGAAGACCTGGCTCTCGACGGTACGCTACCTGCGTTCTACAGCGGGCGTGGCATCGTGTTTGACAAGACCGCAGGAGTGTTTCGGGCCGACTGCGAAGCCGTGTCTGCCGTGCGCTTGACAGGTGTCGAAGGTGTGCGCCGTGCAATGGCGGCCAAGGCTTTGCGTCGCAACGGCTACGCTACCGACGCCGCCGACAGCGCATTCTGCGAGGTGGAAGTGACCGGCAAGGGCTTTGTTGTAGGCGCAGTTGTTGAGGCCAAAGAGGCGGCTGGGAATGACAAAGGGACAACCAGGAATGGCAAAGGGGCAGTAGCTGATTGCAAAGAGGTCGCAGGGAATGGCAAAGAGGTTGCAACTGTGTCGGAAATGCTCGCTCTGGTCAACTCCATGCGGCCATAAGGGGTCAGCGGATATCCTCGGTTGGTGACACCAGGTAATCAGGAATAAAGTGTAGC
>CAVAQY010000083.1:0-10050 GCA_963590865.1 Bacteroidaceae bacterium
AGAATAAAATGGGAAAGAAGAATTATGGTAGGTCTGTAAAGACACGTCTTCTCAACCCCAGCTTCGCTTTCCTCACATTTTTACATTAACTTTGCAAGTGGAATTTCCCGTCTCCTATATATAAATGTGTAAAAAGCAAAGACCGACGATATGAACAAGCAGATGCCAGCCAGCCCTCCCGACTACCGCAACGACACCGTTTTGCCATTGCCCATGGGGGTGAGAGCCGACGCATGGGCGGTGGATGCGGCGTGCAGCGGCAATCCCGGGCCTATGGAATACCGTGGAATAGACCTTGCAACGGGCGAACAGGTGTTCCACTTCGGGCCTGTCCACGGCACAAACAACATCGGAGAGTTCCTTGCAATTGTCCACGCCTTGGCACTGATGGAGCAGCGCGGACTCCACAAGGCGATATATTCCGACAGCTACAACGCCATATTGTGGGTGAACAAGCGGAAGTGCAAGACCAAACTTGAGCGCAACGCCAAGACGGAACCGCTCTTTCAGGTCATTGCACGTGCCGAGCATTGGCTCGCTACCCACCGTTTCACCACGCCTATAATCAAGTGGGAAACCAAGCAATGGGGCGAAGTGCCAGCCGACTTCGGACGGAAATGAATGGCCGGCATCGGGTCTGCGGATAAAGCTCCGCAGACCCGATGCCGTATTGGAATGTCAGCGCAGGAGCAACGCCTCGGCGAAATGGTGGATTATGATACCGGCTGTGACTGACACGTTCATGGAATGTTTGGTGCCGAACTGCGGTATCTCAAGACACCCGTCGCACATGTCGACCACCTCTTGATGCACGCCCTTTACCTCGTTGCCGAGAACCACGGCATAGCGATGGCCGCAGACGGGAGTGAACTTGTGAAGTTTTGTGCTGTGCTCCACTTGCTCCACGGCCAGTACTTCATAGCCCTCGGACTTCAGATTTGCGACCGCTTCGGTGGCTGTTGCAAAGTGGCGCCAGCTCACACTGTCTTCAGCTCCCAATGCTGTCTTGTGTATCTCGGCGCATGGCGGAACGGCACTTATGCCGCACAGACACACTTCTTCTATACGGAAAGCATCGCCTGTGCGGAACACGCTGCCCACATTGTACATCGAACGAACGTCGTCAAGCACCACCACAAGGGGCAGTTTAGGGGCTTCCCTGAACTCTTCTACCGACAGTCGCTGCATCTCTATCGTTCTCAACTTCCTCATAGCGTGTGCAAAGTTAGGCAAAAACGCACGGCGGACAAAGCAACCGCAGCAGGTTCTGGAAATCAGTTGCGGTAGAATCACGTGAAAAGTTCCTTATGGGAGCATTCCTCTGCCGGCCACATTTACTGTTTATGTGGGGGTGACATGTGGAAACGTTATCCGTTGTTGTCAGCATGAACATTTGAAAGAAGTGCGCCGTGATTGTCTCAAGAACGGTTCTTTAATGCTAACTTTGCGGGAAATAAAGCGAAAGGGATGGATACAGACAAGAAAACTGCCGCCAACAATATTGTGACGCGCTATGTGCGCTATCTGAAGTTGCAGCGCAACTATTCGCCAAACACGCTTGATGCCTACACGAGAGACCTCGACAAATTGCTCCGCTTCCTTTCCGGCGAGGGCAAAGGTGTGCTCGACACAACGCTTGACGACCTTCAGCAGTTTGCGGCCACGCTCCACGACATCGGCATCGGCCCAGTGTCGCAGTGCCGCATACTTAGTGGCGTGCGCTCGTTCTTCCGTTTCCTGCTGCTCGACGGATACCGCGACGACGATCCCACCGAGTTTCTTGAGTGGCCGCAGACGGGCGGGCATCTGCCGGAGGTGCTTACAGAAGCGGAAATAGATGCGATGGAGGAGTCAATAGACCTGTTGAAGTGGGAGGGGCACCGCAACCGCGCCATAATAGAAGTGCTCTATTCGTGCGGACTGCGTGTGAGCGAGCTGGTTGGGCTGCGCCTGTCCGACCTGTTCTTGGACGAACAATACCTGCGGGTGCGAGGCAAAGGCTCTAAGGAGCGGCTTGTTCCAATATCAGGACGTGCCATTCGCGAACTGAACAACTGGTTTTCCTGCCGCAATGAGATGAACATTAAACTGGGAGAGGAGGACTATGTGTTCCTCAACCGTCGTGGAGCGCACCTCACTCGCACCATGATACTGATAATGATAAAGCGTCAGGCTCTTGAAGCCGGTATAACCAAGGTAGTGAGTCCCCACACCTTGCGCCACTCGTTTGCCACCGCCTTGCTCGAAGGCGGTGCCGACCTGCGTGTCATACAGGCTCTGTTGGGGCACGAAAGCATAGAGACCACCGAGATATACACACACCTCGACACCACCGCCTTGCGCCGCGAGATACTGGAACACCATCCGCGCAACATCAGGAACGGCTGCAAGTAGGGCAGGGGAGTGGTGCGGCATGTCACATAAAACCGACAAAACAAGAAGGATCGGGCTGACGCCGAATGTCGTCAGTCCGCTCCTTCCTATTTTTTGTATACTATGCCGTTTGCTTACTTCGGCTGCTTGCCAATGTAGGCCAGAATACCGCCGTCAACGTAGAGCACGTGGCCGTTTACGAAGTCGGAAGCGTCGGAAGCGAGGAACACTGCCGGTCCCATCAGGTCTTCGGGAGTGCCCCAGCGTGCTGCCGGAGTCTTCGAAATGATGAAGTTGTCGAACGGATGGCGGCTACCGTCGGGCTGCTTTTCGCGCAGCGGAGCGGTCTGCGGTGTGGCTATGTAGCCCGGACCTATGCCGTTGCACTGTATGTTGTGTTCGCCAAACTCAGAGCAGATGTTGCGGGTGAGCATCTTCAGTCCGCCCTTGGCGGCAGCATAGGCCGACACAGTCTCGCGGCCAAGCTCGCTCATCATGGAGCACACGTTGATTATCTTGCCGTGTCCCTTCTTGATCATGCCCGGCAGAACGGCCTTAGACACAATGAACGGTGCGTTGAGGTCGATGTCTATCACCTGGCGGAACTCCTCAACGGTCATGTCGGTCATGGGTATGCGCTTGATTATTCCGGCGTTGTTCACGAGGATGTCAATCACTCCGATGGTCTTCTCGATGTCTTCCACCATAGCCTTCACGTCGTCTTCCTTGGTCACGTCGCAGATGTAGCCCTTGGCTTCTATTCCCTTTGCCTTGTAGTCGGCCAAAGCCTGGTCAAGGTGTTGCTGCGAACGGCAGTTGAAAGCTATCTTAGCACCGGCCTTGGCGTATGCCTCGGCTATGGCGAAGCCTATGCCGTAGGCTGCTCCCGTGACGAGAGCCACTTTCCCTTCGAGGGAGAAATTCTTTGAAAATGTGTCCATTGCTTTTGGTTTTTAGCGGGTGGCGCATTTGGAGCAGGTACTTTCCAATGTCCGCAAACGCCGCCCTTGGGTTGTTTATTTCAAGTCTGTTATCTCGTAGAAGTCCTGGTCGCCGTAGTCAAGGTTTTCGCCTCCCATGCCCCAGATGAACGTGTAGTTGTGGGTGGCGGCTGCACTGTGTATGCTCCACTCGGGCGAAAGCACGGCTTGGTCGCCTTTCATCCATATGTGGCGTGTTTCCTGCGGCTGTCCCATCATGTGGCACACGGCCTGTCCTTCGGGCACTTCAAAGTAGAAGTATGCCTCCATGCGACGGCTGTGTACGTGAGCCGGCATGGTGTTCCACACGCTTCCCGCGGCAAGCTCGGTCATTCCCATCTGCAGCTGGCACGTTGGCAACACCTGCGACACGAGCATCTTGTTGATGTCGCGTTCGTTGCTCATCTCCAGACTGCCCATGTGGGCCACGATGGCGTCCTGCTTGGTAATCTTGCGGCTGGGGTATTCCTTGTGGGCGGTGAAGCTGTTGAAGTAGAACTTGGCGGGACGCTGCGCATCTGCGCTGGCGAACGTCACTTGGCGGTCGCCCCGTCCTATGTAGAGAGCCTCCTTGTAGCCGAGCGTGAATGTCTCGTCGCCCACTGTGACGATGCCTTCTCCGCAACCTACGTTGAACACTCCCACTTCGCGCCGCTCTGTGAAGTATGTCGCTTTCAATGGGTCGATGGCATCAAGTGTGAGCTTTTCGTCCACGGGCATGGCTCCACCCACAATCATCCGGTCGTAGAGCGAGTACACCATGTTCACCTCATCGGTTGCAAACAGCTTTTCTACGAGAAAGTCGCGGCGCAGACGGGCGGTGTCGTAGCTCTTGGCATCATCGGGATGCGCCGCATAGCGTATTTCATAGTTTGTCTTCATCGGTCTGTTTCGTTTGTTTGACGGTTCTATTGCCGCAGCTTGCTTTTTGCAAAGATAGTGCATTTTTGCCTTTTTCCGCACGTTTGCGTACGAAACAACCGATATGCGTACTGTTTTACCATTGCAACCATGCCGTTTAGGGCTACTTTTGCTGAAGTTTCCGCCAGCAAGGCGGAGGTGAACCTAAAACCGACGGATAATTTTGAATACCTACCCTAATATGCACAGACTACTTATCATGGTTTCCTTGGTCATGTGGGCTATTGCCGCCACGGCACAACAGGACATTCACGTGGCAAAATATTATGGCGACCGCAAGGCTGCGATAAGCTACACCTTTGACGACGGCTTGGAGGAGCACTACACCATGGTGTTCCCGGAACTGAAGCGGCGCGGACTGAAGGCCACATTCGGCATAATAGGCAGCAAGGTGGGGCGCGACATGAAGGGAACGCCCTGTGTGACGTGGGCACAGCTGCGGGCTATGGCTGCCGACGGGCAGGAGATTGCGAGCCACGGATGGGGGCATCGCGGCGTAACTACGCTGTCGGGCGAGGCTCTGCGAAGTGAAGTGCAGCACAACGACACCGTAATCCATGATAGTGTGGGCGTGTTTCCGCTCACATATTTCTATCCAGGCAACCGCAAGACGCCCGAGGCTGTGGCCTTTTGCAGTCAAGGCCGTGTATGTACACGCACTTCGCAGGTGAGCGTTGGCTCAAAGCGCGACGCCAAGTGGCTGCGCTCATGGGTGGAAGATCTTCTGGCAAGGGGCGAGTGGGGCGTGGGTATGACCCACGGCATAACCCGCGGCTACGATGCCTTTGCCAATCCGCAGGTGCTGTGGAGCCACTTGGACTACGTGTGTACGCTGCGCGACAGCCTTTGGATAGCCCCAATGTGCGACGTGGCCGCCTATGCTGCCGAGCGCGACGCAGTGGAACTCACGGTGAAGCAGGGCAAGCGAAAGACCGTTGTGCGCCCCTCGATGAAGCTCAACCGCACCCTGTTCAATCATCCGTTGACGCTCGTGGCCACCGTTTCCTCGCCAATAACCGCCACGCAAGACGGTCATGTGCTCAAAGTAACCGTGCATGACGGCAAGGCCACTCTTGACTTCGACCCCAACGGTGGCAAGATTACTATAAAGAACCAATAAGATAGATGTTGATGAAAGCCGTGCATGAAGCCAGACGAGTATGGTACGCATTTTGGCACGGCGAGGGCACCGTACATCCTGACACAGGAGCAAGCTTAATAGGCGTGTGCGTCCCGAACGAGTCCCGAAGCCATCCCGAACAAAAACCTTATTATATAATGAAGAGAAACATTCTTACCACGGCACTCCTGTGCCTCCTTGCCACACTTTCCATAGACGGCAAGGTCAGTCTTTCCAACGTTTTCAGCGACAACATGGTATTGCAGCAGGGCAAGACCCTGCACATCTGGGGCACCGCCGACAGCGGCGAGAGTGTCTGTGTAAGTGTGGGTGGCCGCAAGGCAAAGGCAAAGGCTGGTGCCGACGGTCACTGGAGTGTGGAAATAGAGCCAATGAAGGCTTCGTCGCGGCCGGTGAAGTTCACCGTGAAAGGCCGCAGCAACACAGTCAGTCTGCGCAATGTGCTCGTGGGAGAGGTGTGGATAGCCAGCGGACAGTCGAACATGGAATACTCCATGAACAATCATCCGCAGTATTGCAAGCCCCAAAAGGGCGACGCCGAGCGGCTGCTGCACGAGTATGAGGCGGCCAACAACCCCATGATACGCATAATGTATGTGCGCAAAGATTTGAAGCAGGACACCCTGCCCACCGCCGGATGGCAGACCATTGGGCGCGAGTCGCTGCGCCCGTTCTCGGCTGCGGCATACTTCTTTGCCAAGTCTTTGCAGGACAGTCTCAAGGTGCCTGTGGGCGTGGTCTCCACGGCATGGGGCGGCACTCCCATAGAGGACTGGACTCCGGCTGATGCCTACAAGGGCCATCCGCGTTTGGCTCGCCTGGCCACACGTCATCTCGGCAACCGCTACAACCGCATGGTGAAGCCAATGGCTCCCATGGCTATACGCGGTTTCCTATGGTATCAGGGTGAGGCCAATCTTGTGAATGGCGAAACCTCAATGTATGCCGACAGGATGGAAGCCATGGTTAAGGCGTGGCGCAAGGAGTGGGGCGATACGCTTCTGCCATTCTATTATGTGCAGATTTCGCCCTTCCGCTATTCGGATAGGCGAAAAGACCTCGTGGCAAAGACGTGGCAGGACCTGCCCCGCTTTTGGGATGCACAGACCAGTTGTCTCTCGCGGATAGCCCACTCGGGCATGGCGGTGACGACCGACATACCCGAAAACCTGAATGATATACATCCGCCATACAAGTGGACGGTGGGTGAGAGATTGGCAAAATTGGCTCTCAACCGGACCTACGGACGCAAGGATGTGGTGGCCATTGGGCCAAGGATGCGCAGCGTGAGCAGAGAGGGCGACAGCATTGTGGTAGAGTTTGACAACGCCGAGGGTGGACTAACCACACGCGACGGCAAAGCCCCCGACTGGTTTGTGGCTACGGTCAAGAGGCGATACGTCAATGTGAAGGCGAAGATAGACGGCAACAGGGTGATAGTAAGCGGCGCAAAGTTCGACAGTCCGCTCACGCTCAACTTTGGTTGGGACGAGATTGCGCAGCCCAATCTCACGAACAAGGCCGGACTGCCAGCCGTTCCGTTCCACTACAGCGAAAGGAATAAGAAGTAGCATCGGGGTGCTCTAAACGTCATGTAAATCTGTTCCTTTTCCATTGTTAAGCAAGTGCTCAAAATTATTTGAACAAAGTCAGTAGATTTCCACGGAAAAAGTGTTACTTTGCAGAGAGAAACTACAAAAATCTACTACTTAACAATGGGAAAGAGAACTATTGCGGCAGCCATTGCGCTGCTTTGTTTCCTTGGTGCAGAGGCCAGGGAACGCCACAACATCAATCTTGGATGGAAGTTTCTGCGCAGCGAAGCCGCTGGTGCCGAGCAGCCAAGCTACAACGACGCAAAGTGGCAAGCTGTTGATTTGCCCCACGATGCGGCAGTCTACGGAGCGTTTGCCAAGCAAGGCGACGGTGCAAGTGCACGCACCGGCTTCCGCAAACTGGGGCGCGGATGGTACAGAAGGCATCTCACCGTGCCGGCAGAGTGGATGGGCAAGCGTTTGGTGCTGGAGTTTGAGGGCGTTTACCGTGACGCAAAGGTCTATGTAAACGGCCAACTGTGTGACGGCGAGCACCCCAATGGTTACATGGACTTTGCCGTTGATGTCACCGACAAGCTGCGCCAAGGCGACAACGTGATTGCCGTGAGCTACGACAACACCTACGAGAAGAGCAGCCGATGGTACAACGGCGAAGGCATAAACCGCGACGTGTGGGTGGATGTGCTCGACCCTGTACACGTGGCACGCTACGGAACATACGTAACAACGCCCAAGATAAGTGCCGACAAGGCCACTGTGGCCATAGAGACCAGTGTGGCCAACGAGGGCAAGGACTCCGTCTTGTGTCGCCTTGTCACTGAGATAGTCGATCCCGACGGGCGTGTTGTTGCTTCCAAAGTGGCTATTGCTCCTTTCAAGGGCGGCGAGACCTACACCTTCAGCCAGCGCATAGCCGTGGCCAACCCTCAGCTTTGGAACGTGGGCGCGGCCAAGCTATACAAGGCGGTGAGCAAGGTTTACACTACGCGCTATCCGTTTCCTGACAAAGACCTGGCCGAGGCCGACACCTACGAGACCACATTCGGCATACGTGACATAGAACTGACTCCCGACGAGGGACTGCTGGTGAACGGCAAACGTGTGTATGTGAATGGAGTGTGTCTGCACACCGACCTTGGACCGCTTGGCACAGCATCATTCAAGGCAGCTTGGGACAAACGGCTTGAAGCTGTGACGCGCGGCTTGGGGTGCAATGGCTTGCGTCTGTCGCACAATGCCTATCCGCAGTATGTGCTTGACTGGGCCGACAGCCACGGTGTGCTTGTGGTTGACGAGTTCTTCGACAAGTGGGAAGACAGCTTCTATGGCAAAGGGGCGAAGATGAGCGAGCAACATCTGCGCGATTTGCGCACACAGATGCAGCGTGACCGCAACCATCCTTCGGTGTTTGTGTGGAGCGTGGGCAACGAGACCTACCAGCAGATACGCAAGGACTACACCCAGAAGGATGGTGTTGAGATGCTGAAGATGCTCATGCAGGAGGCCAAAAGTATCGATCCATCGCGCATGGCCACGTGCAGCCAGTATCCCAACCGCTACGGCAGCGTGACGAAAAAGAAAAATCTGCAAGCCTTCAACAGTGCCGACCCGCACCAGTTTGAGTTCTATACCGACGTGGTAAGCACCAACTATCTTGAGCGGTTCTGGGACGAGGACCACAAGAAATACCCGCAACTGATATTCATGGAGGGCGAGTTGGCCGTGGGTGACCTAGGCTACGACTTCTTCAACTACGACCATTCCTATCCCGTGGGGCAGTTCTACTGGGGCGGCACCGACTACATCGGCGAGTCGTTCGGCTGGCCTTCCAAAGGTTGGGTGCGCGGACTGGTTGGTTTCACCAACCGTCTGAAGCCGCTCGGACAGAGCGTTAAGAGCTTCTACACCACCGCCCCGATGGCCAAGATAGTGACGAGGCCGCGCAAAGGACAAGGTTCGCTCGTGTGGAACGACTTGAAGATGACGTGGATTCCGCTCGAAGAGCACTGGAACTACGCCGAGGGCGACACGCTCGACGTGCAGGTGATGACCAATTGCGACGAGACAGAACTACTGCTCAACGGCAAAAGTCTCGGACGCAAGCAGCTGCCGCCAAAGAACAAGGCTCCCGAACTTGTATGGAGCGTGCCTTACGCCAAGGGCGAACTGCGTGCCGTGGGATATAATAACGGTGTGAAGGTGGCCGACGACGCGGTGTGCACGGCTGGCAAACCTTCCCGCATCGTGATAAACACCAGTCGCAGCAGCATAAAGGCTGACGGCCTTGATCTGGTCTATATTGACTACACCGTGGTGGACAATGACGGCAATGTGTGCCAAGATCCCGTAACGCTCAACTTCAAAGTTATAGGCCAAGGCACCAATACCGGCGTGGCCAGCGACGACATGATTAGCGACGAGCCGTGGCAGGGCGATAGCCGCACAACATACCAAGGCCGTTGCCAGTTGATAGTGCGCTCAAAGGCTAAGGCTGGCACGGTAAAGGTAGTGGCCAAGGCCAAAGGCTTGAAAGCCGCAGTGGCGGAGATAAAGGTAGAGTAGGATTGGATATTGATGCCCGATGAGGTATTGCCTCGATGTCCTTTTGAGTTTTAGCGGAGAGCATGATTTTCCATATCCCATGCATTATATAATAATGTATAAGCCGTTTGGAAAGCCTCAATGGTGTAAACAAAAGTTAAAAGTGGCGGGTTTTCAACAAAAAGTTACCGCTTTGTTTTGTTCGTATTCCAAAACCCCTTACCTTTGCATCCGCTTTCACGAAAACACTTCGTCTGAGGGCAACTGAAGAAAGAGTTCTTTGAAGGATTGAGATAACAGAGAAAGAAGCAGCGCATGAGCGGTCGCCTGCATTCGTGCAGGAAGTGTGGCCGCTGTCCACCCTTCGTACATTGTTTATACGGTGTGCGTTGGGAGTTCAAACGACAGCGTGCCGTGCGTGACGGTTTATGCCGGGGCTTTTCTTCCATGATATTTGTGGAGGCAAGGCTTCGTCAATTTGATATTTTTACAGTGTAGAGTTTGATCCTGGCTCAGGATGAACGCTAGCTACAGGCTT
>CAVAQY010000084.1:0-9988 GCA_963590865.1 Bacteroidaceae bacterium
CGTATACGATGATTGAAAATCACAGGAGTTCTATGTTGAAAATCATGGGAATTTGCAGTTCTCCGGAAGGATGCTAGAATTTTATAAAAAGCAAGCCCGAAACCCAATTTTACAGGGCTTCGGGCTGAACGTTTATGCGCTTTTGGATTTTAGTGGGCGGCAATAACTTGTTTGTAAGTCTGGCTTGCGCGTCAGAATATGAACGTGCGCTCAATCCAGTAGATAGCAATTCCGGCGATGTAGCCCACAAAGGCCACCCACGAGATGCGCTTCATGTACCAGACAAAGGTTATCTTCTCCAGACCCATCACTACCACTCCGGCGGCAGAACCGATGATGAGCATGGAACCGCCCACGCCGGCGCAGTAGGCCAAGAGTTGCCAGAAAATGCCGTCCTGCATCATGTCGCCTGCCTCGGCCATGGGATACATTCCCATGCATCCGGCCACAAGAGGCACGTTGTCGACGATGCTTGACAATACGCCGATAATGCCCGTCACGAGATAGTGGTTGCCGTTGAATGCTGTGTTGAGTCCCTCGCCAAGTGCGGTGAGCACTCCCACGGTCTCCAGACAGGCAACGGCCATAAGTATGCCGAGGAAGAAGAGTATGGTGGACATGTCGATGCGCGACAGCATGTTGGTCACACGCTTCATTTTGCCGCCGTTTGTCTCAACGGTTACGGGCAGACGGCTGTAGAACACTTCGGTGACTGTCCACAAAACACCGAGCACGAGCAGTATTCCTACGAACGGGGGCAGATGGGTTATGGTCTTGAATATGGGCACGAAAATCAGTCCGCCTACACCAAGGAAGAACACCGTCTTGCGCTGCGAAGCCGACAGAAGCTCGGCCTCGGAGGGCTTGTGTGTAGTGGCCGCAGAGTCGTTTTGCAAGTCGCCTTTGAGCGACAGCGACAGTATCCATGCCGGAATGACCAACGAAACGAGCGACGGCACGAGCAGTTCCGTAATCACTCCCATAGCCGTGATTACCCCCTTGTTCCACAGCATGATGGTGGTTACGTCGCCGATGGGCGAAAATGCGCCGCCCGAATTTGCAGCAATCACCACAAGCGAGGCGTAGATGATTCGGTCCTTATGGTCGCTCACGAGTTTGCGCAGTATCATTATCATCACGATGGACGTGGTGAGATTGTCAAGGATGGCCGAGAGGACGAACGTCATGAAGGCTATGCGCCACAGCAGGGCGCGCTTGCTTTTGGTGCGCAGGGTGTCGCGCACGAAATTGAAGCCTCCGTTTTGGTCAACCAGTTCCACGATGGTCATGGCTCCCATGAGGAAGAAGAGCGTGGTGGAGGTGCTCCCCAAGTGCTTTTCTATCACTTCGCTCACCACGGCGGCGGTCTTGTCGCCTATGGCTGTGGGCAGATAACTTGAGGGGTCGAGCATGAACAGCGTCCAGCAACACACGAACATCAGCAAGGCGATGGCCGCCTTGTTTACTTTGGTCAAGCTTTCGAGGGCGATAAACGCATAGCCCAGAACGAAAACGGCCACGATTGTAAGGGTTAAAGTTGTCATTTTTAGTATTGTTATTTTAGGTGTTCTTTCTTTTCCGATGCCGCGCTCTCCGCGCCCAAGGCACAACTGTGCCGGGCAAAAAGCCGCTGCGGCTGATTAAGGCAACGCAAATTTAGCAAGAAAAAGCAGCTTTTGTACAAAGAAAGGCGCACTAAATGTGCGTAATCGTTACCGTTCGAAGAAAACAGCCTTATGGTACGCCTTGAAACGGTTTTCTGTTCCAGCTGTGACAGGTGGACAAAGTAGCACTTTTTTCAGTTCAAAAGCCAAAATCTAATACTTGTTTCTACGCTTATCTTTCTACCTTTGCATAAGACAAGACCAAACTACTAATCACTCAACAAAAACAAATATGGAAAAGGAAAGATGCTTCTTTGCCGTTGACCTCGGAGCTACAAGCGGAAGAACTATCGTGGGACGGCTGAATGAAGGCAAAATAGAACAGGAAGAACTGACGCGTTTCGACAACAACCTGATTGAAACGGGAGGGCATTTCTACTGGGACATATACGCTCTCTACAACGAAATAATTAAAGGACTGAAGGAGGCCGCACGCCGCCAGTTGCCGATATGCTCCATAGGCATCGACACCTGGGGAGTTGACTTCGTTTGTGTAGGCTCTGACGGAGCCATTCTGCGCAATCCTCTGGCCTATCGCGACCCCCACACGTTCGGAATGATGGAAGACTACTTCAAGAACGCTGTGGACAAGGAGACCGTATATGACATTACCGGCATACAGTTTATGAACTTCAACTCGCTGTTCCAACTCTATACAATGAGAAAGAACGGCGACTCGGCTCTGGCCAACGCCAGCAAGATACTGTTTGTGCCCGATGCGTTGAGCTATATGCTCACCGGCAAGATGGTGTGTGAATATACTATCGCCTCAACCAGCCAGATGCTCGACCCGAAGACAAAGTTGCTGGACGAGAAACTGCTGGAGAGCGTGGGGCTGACGCGTGACAGCTTCGGCAAGATGGTAAATCCTGCTGCGGAAATAGGCACTCTGACACCGGAGGTGCAGAAGATGACGGGACTGGGAGCCATACCTGTGGTGGCAGTGGCAGGACACGACACCGGAAGTGCGGTGGCAGCCGTGCCGGCAAAGGACGAGAAGTTCGCTTATCTCAGCAGCGGAACATGGAGTCTGATGGGTATTGAGACCAAGGATGCCATTATAAATAAGGTGAGCTACGACCGAAACTTCACCAATGAGGGCGGTATCGAAGGCACAACACGTTTTCTGAAGAACATTTGTGGTATGTGGCTCTATGAAAGATGCCGCAAGGAATGGACCGATGCGCCCAAGTCACATTCGGAACTCATTGCTGACGCTATGAAGACCACTCCGTTCCAGAGCATCATCAACCCCGACGACGAGATGTTTGCCAACCCGTCGTCAATGGTAGAGGCCATAAAGGACTACTGCAAGGCTACGGGTCAGCACGTGCCGGAGGGCTACGCGGAGATTTGTAGGTGCATATTCGAGAGTCTCGCCCTGCGCTACCGTCAGGTGTTCGGCTACCTCAAAGAGATGGCAACGTTCCCCATTGAGGTGCTCCACATAATCGGAGGCGGTTCGCTGAACGCCCATCTGAACCAGTTTACCGCCAACAGTCTCGGCGTGAAAGTGCTCGCTGGACCGCAGGAAGGCACAGCCATAGGCAACATAATGCTTCAGGCCAAGGCTGCCGGTGATGTGAAAGACATCTGGGATATGCGCCGGATAATAGCAGGAAGCATCGAACTGAAGAGCTTTGAACCTCAGGACAAGGAGGCTTGGGACAAAGCTTACGATCGTTTTCTGGAAGTTGTGGCAAAGAAAGGCTGACCCTTTCTGTCACGTAGCCACAGATTACAAGACAAAGAAACAAACATAATACATTAAATAATCAAAACCTAAAGCGAAATGAAGGCAGAATTAATCACAAAAAACTACGAGATTGCAAAGGAGCGCTACGCCGCTCTTGGTGTTGATACCGACAAAGCCATCGAGACTCTGGAGAAGACTCCTATATCGTTGCACTGCTGGCAGGCTGACGATGTGGTTGGTTTCGAGCGCGGCGAGGCTGCTTCGGGAGGTATCCAGTCAACTGGTAACTATCCCGGCAAGGCACGCAACATAGAGGAACTGCGTCAGGACATTGAGAAAGTGCAGACTCTGCTCGCCGGAACCTACCGTCTGAACCTGCACGAGATATACGGCGAGTTCAACGGAAAGCTCGTTGACCGCGACCAAGTGGGTGTAGAGCACTTCCAGGGATGGATGCAGTGGGCAAAGGAGCACAACCTGAAGCTTGATTTCAACTCTACCTCTTTCTCCCACCCGAAGAGCGGTAGCCTCTCGCTGTCGAACCCCAACAAGGAGATACGCGACTTCTGGATTGAGCACACAAAGCGTTGCCGCCGTATAGCAGATGCTATGGGTAAGTATCAGAACGACCCGTGTATAATGAATATCTGGGTGCATGACGGAAGCAAGGACATCACCGTTGAGAAGTCACGCTACCGCGAGATACTGAAGGCCAGTCTCGATGAGATACTTGCCGAAGACCTGCCCAACATGAAGCCCTGTCTTGAGGCAAAACTGTTCGGTATAGGACTCGAAGCCTACACAGTTGGCTCGCACGACTTCTATGCAGGTTACTGTGCAAAGAACAATGTAATCTACACACTGGACACCGGCCACTATGAGCCTACAGAGAACGTGTCGGATGCCGTGTCTTCGCTGTTGCTGTTTGTTCCGGAACTGATGCTTCACGTGTCGCGTCCTATGCATTGGGACTCTGACCACGTGACTCTCTTCGACGACAACACACGCAACCTGTTCTCTGAACTGGTAAGAGCCAACGCTCTTGACCGCGCACATATCGGACTTGACTACTTCGACGGCTCTATCAACCGCATCGGAGCATACATTATCGGTGTGCGTGCAGCCCAGAAGTCGTTGCTTCAGGCCTTCCTTGAGCCGCTTGCCAAGCTGCGTAAGTATGAGGATGAGGACAAGTTGTTCCAGCGTCTGGCTCTGCTCGAAGAGGCAAAGACCCTGCCTTTCGGTGCCGTTTACGACTACTTCAACATGAAGAACAATATCCCCGTGGGCGAAGAGTTCATAGCCGATGTGGAGAAGTATGAGGCTGAAGTGCTGAGCAAGCGCAACTAACGCTACAGAAACGGAGGTGTAAAAACCTGAATGTGGAGGAGTGAGGACCGGGAAACGGAGGCTTCGTGCCGGCAAAAGAGCCGACGGGCTTCAAGGTTTCCGCTCTTCGCTCCTCTTTTTATTAAGTAGGTGTTCAAATAGGCATCTGCTGACATATTAAATATTACGGATATTTTTGAATACCTATTTATAATACAGATTTCAAATGGAAATAATACTTGGACTACTAATAATAGCCATAGGCGCATTCTGTCAGTCGAGCTGCTATGTGCCAATAAACAAGATTAAGGACTGGAGTTGGGAGAGTTACTGGATTGTGCAGGGCGTGTTTGCATGGATAGTGCTGCCGTTACTCGGTGCGCTTCTGGCCGTTCCCGAAGGGCAAAGCCTGTGCGGACTGTTTGCCCAAAGCAGCTCTTTCAATGTATGGATGACCATACTCTTCGGTGTGCTGTGGGGTGTTGGCGGACTCACGTTCGGTCTTTCGATGCGCTATCTCGGCGTGGCTCTGGGGCAAAGTATCGCCCTCGGCACCTGCGCTGGCCTCGGCACAATCATGGGACCTGTGCTTCTCAACGTGTTCTTCCCCGAGCAGAATGCGCTGAGCAGTCTCACTTTTGCTGTGATACTCGGCGTTGTGGTGACGCTGATAGGCATTGCCATCATCGGAGTTGCCGGCTCCATGAAGGCCGCATCGCTGTCTGAAGAGGAGAAGAAGGCCGCAGTAAAGGACTTCAACTTCCCCAAAGGACTGCTTATAGCGCTGCTTGCCGGATTTATGAGCGGCTGTTTCAATGTCGGACTGGAGTTCGGAAAGGACATAAACTTCGGCGATTTGACCCCAGACATGTACAAGACGTTGCCCGCAACGTTTCTTGTTACGCTTGGCGGATTTGTGACTAACGCTGTGTATTGCTTCTTCCAAAACAGCAAAAACGGCACTTGGGGAGACTACAAGAAGGGTAGTGTATGGGGCAACAACCTGCTGTTCTGCCTCCTTGCCGGTGCTTTGTGGTACAGTCAGTTCTTCGGACTGTCGCTCGGAAAGGGCTTCCTTACAAGTTCGCCTACGCTGATGACACTCTCTTTCTGCATACTTATGGCTCTCAACGTGGTATTCTCCAATGTCTGGGGTATAATCTTGAAGGAGTGGAAAGGCTGTTCGCAGAAGACCATCGCCGTGCTTTTGGTCGGCATCGTGGTGCTCATCATATCGTCGTTCTTGCCGCAACTGGTGTAAAGGCCTGAGCACTTAACGCCGAAACATCAAGGCAAACACACAGAAAGCCACGGTAGACACACCGTAAAACAAGTCCGCCCGGCAGAGCCAAACAAGGCTTCTGCCGGGCGGATTTCATTTCCTTCTATATGGCTAAATGTGATGTCTATGTTTCGTAAATGCCATACTTACGGGTTGTAAGTGCCATAGTTACGTGGTCTAAACAGTACAGTTGCGCATCGGATATTGCCCTTACACCAGCGTAAGGGTGTAGAGATAGACCACGGCGGCGGGGAAAGCAAGCAGCGAAGAGTCGAACCTGTCGAGCATACCTCCATGTCCTGGCAGTATGTTTCCGCTGTCCTTTATGCCGAGAGTGCGCTTGAAAAGGCTTTCAACCAGGTCGCCCCATGTTCCGAACACGACCACTACGAGGCCGAGACCCAGCCATTGGGCAAGGCTAAGCTGCATGTCGTTGATTTCGTACGCGCTGGATAAATGCCATGCGAGTGCCGCCACAATCAACACAAACACCGCTCCGCCGACAGAACCTTCCCAACTTTTGCCCGGACTGACTCGCGGAAAAAGTTTGTGGCGTCCCAAGAGAGAGCCGCAACAATAGGCTCCTGTGTCGTTTGCCCAGAGGAATACGAACACGCTGAGCGGCATGAGACTTGCGAAAGCCACGCCGTCGGGTGTGGCCCGAAAGGCAAGGACGCTTATCATGGAGAACGGCAAAGCGACGTAAAGCTGGCTCATCATGGTGTAAGCCCACGTCTGTATCGGGTCGGGATTCTTGGCGTAGAGTTCCGCAACGAGCAGATATATTATTGTCACGAGGTAGGGTATGAACACGGTTGAGGGGGTCTGTCCGCTTGTAAAGCCTGTGACGGCAAGAAACATGTACACTCCTGCTACGGTGCAGATGAACCTGTTGGTGTCCACGCCGTCACGGCTGTTTACCAGTCCCGTGAACTCCCACACTGTGAGACCGGTGGCTATGGCAAAGAGAAATGCCATAGCCATGGGGTTCATAAAGCACACAACGATGGCCGCAACGAACAACACTCCTGTCACGGCACGTACTGCCATATTCTTCATTTAGTCCTGTTTCTTTTCGTCAACACTGTCTTTGCCGTCGGCATCAGAGGCGTTTACAGTCTCCGAATTGTCCTTTGCTCCTGTCTCAGCAGAGCCACTCTTTGCCTCGGCTTCTGCGGCTGCCTTAGCCTCCAGTTCCCTGCCTCTGCGTTCGGCCATGGCCTCCGCCTCTGCCTTTTGCTGAGCCTCAAGCAACTCTTCGGAGCGGCTTGCCCACGGGCGTTTGCCGAATATCTTTTCCACATCCTCGGCGAATATTACTTCGCGCTCCACCAGAATATCCGCCAAACGGGCGTGTCCCTCCTTATGTTCGCTTAGTATTGCTTTTGCGCGGTCATACTGTTCGTTGATGACTTTCAGTACCTCGTCGTCCATAATCTTAGCAGTAGTTTCCGAATAAGGACGTTGGAACGAGTACTCATTATTGTTATAATAGCAGATGTTGGGCAGCTTTTCACCCATTCCTGCATATGCTATCATGCCGTAAGCACTCTTTGTGACACGCTCAAGGTCGTTCATCGCACCTGTGGAAACAGCCCCGATGAACAGTTCCTCGGCTGCACGTCCTCCAAGGGTGGCGCACATCTCGTCGAGCATCTCCTCTTTGGTAGTGATGGCCCGTTCCTCTGGCAGATACCATGCTGCACCAAGCGAGCGTCCGCGCGGCACTATGCTTACCTTCACCAATGGATTGGCGTGTTCCGTAAACCACGATATTGTGGCGTGTCCGGCCTCGTGTATGGCTATGGAACGCTTCTCCGCATCGGTCATTATCTTGGTTTTCTTCTCCAGGCCGCCTATTATCCTATCCACGGCATCGAGGAAATCCTGTTTGCCTACAGTCTTGCTGTTGTGGCGGGCGGCAATCAAGGCTGCCTCGTTGCACACGTTGGCGATGTCGGCACCTGAGAAGCCAGGCGTCTGACGTGCCAGGAAGTCTATGTCCAGAGTTTCGTCGGTCTTCACCGGGCGCAAGTGCACCTTGAAGATATCCTTTCTTTCGGTTAGGTCGGGTAGGTCTACATGAATCTGGCGGTCGAAGCGTCCTGCGCGTAACAATGCCGAGTCGAGCATGTCCGCCCGGTTGGTAGCTGCAAGGATGATTACTCCGCTGTTTGTACCGAAACCGTCCATTTCCGTAAGCAATGCGTTGAGAGTGTTCTCGCGTTCGTCGTTGCCTCCCATCGCTGGATTTTTGCTTCGTGCACGTCCCACTGCGTCTATCTCGTCGATGAATATGATGCAGGGCGACTTTTCTTTAGCCTGTCGGAACAAGTCTCTCACGCGGCTTGCTCCCACGCCTACGAACATTTCCACAAAGTCAGAACCGCTCATGGAGAAGAACGGCACTCCGGCTTCGCCAGCCACAGCCTTGGCCAGCAGAGTCTTTCCTGTTCCGGGAGGGCCAACGAGCAGAGCACCCTTGGGTATCTTTCCTCCCAGTTCGGTGTATTTGCCTGGATTTTTAAGGAAGTCAACAATCTCCTGCACCTCCTGTTTTGCACCGGCCTGTCCGGCAACGTCCTTGAATGTAATGTTCAGATCGCCGCCTTTCTCATACATCTTGGCCTTGCTCTTGCCCACATTGAACACTCCACCGCCGGCTCCTCCAGCACCGCCGCCCATCCTTCGCATGAAGAATATCCATATGGCCACGAGGAAGACGAGGGGCATGAAGTTGAACAGTATCATGTTCACTATGTCGTTGTCCTTGCGGTTCTCATAGCTGTATTCGCCTTTGAAAGTTCCGTCCTGTCGCATCTGGTTGACAAACTGCTCCACTTGGTCTACCGAGCCAAACTCCACTTCCACCGAGGGAGACTTTCCAGTCTTGTCAACGCCCTGCTTGAACACATCCCGTATGTGTTCCGGAGTGACATACATCCACAGTTTGTTGGTTTCCTTGTTCACCACAATCTTTGAGGCGTAGCCCTTTTGAACCATCACCTTGAAGTCCGAGTATGAGGTCTCGGTAGTTACGCTTGAGGCGTTGGAGCTGCTGCCGAAATAAAGAGCAATAAGGGTCACTATGACGAACATGTATATCCAGCTCATGTTGAACTTGGGCATGTTCATTTTAGGAGGTTGGTTCTTCTTGTCCATAACGATAATTTAGTCTAAGTTGTTTGGAAACGTTTTAAGGGCGGTTCTATAAATTAGCTTTGTCAGATTGCAGTTCTATTTTTGAGAACAATTTGTTTGCTAGCGAAGGAAAGCGCAGGCTATACGACCGAGCGAACAGACAAATTGGGCCGAAAAGAGACCGCAGGATGATAAAACGTAACTCATGATGTTTTTTTGTTTGTACGATGGTAATTTATAGAACCGCCCTTTAGTCTTGTTCGGGAACGCGTTCTATGGAAGCATCCTCCCACAGATGTTCCAAATCATAGTATTCGCGAACATCGGGAAGGAATATGTGTACCAGCACGTCGCTGTAGTCCATAGCCACCCACTGTGCATTGTTCAATCCCGCTACTTTCACCGGTTTTTCGCCCGTTTCCTTTCTCACCATGTCGCTCACCGACTCGGTTATTGCCTCTACCTGCGACGGTGAAGAACCTTGACAGATGACGAAATAGCGGCATATGGCTCCGTCAATTCCGTTCATGTCGGCCACAACGATGTTGCTGCCTTTCTTCTCCTGTATACCTTTTTTGATTGTCTCAACCAGTTGTTGTGTCTGTTCCATCTGTTGTTTGTGTGACTGATAAATTTGTGTCCGCCGTTTCCCTGCCTCACCTCCTGCAAAACGCCGCCAAACGGGCGAAAAAACAAGGTGTTCAAGCCGAAGAAACAAGGCTGTGCATAACTGTGCAAAGGTAATGCAAAAGGGTATAATGGCAAAGAAATTTGTGAAATATTAGGATTTACCGAAATGTCGGTAACTATTCAGCGGTAGAAAATGGGCAAGTCTCATTCGCTATTGCTGAATGGTTGCCATGGATGCGAAGTTAC
>CAVAQY010000085.1:0-9778 GCA_963590865.1 Bacteroidaceae bacterium
CAGACCCAACGACACTGAAAGTAACCGTTGATTGCATGAAACAGACCCAACGACATTCAAAAGTGGGAATATTTCGCAATCAAAACCTTCTTTTGACTTTTGGGAAGGAAAAACTCAGAACATTTCTGCTGCAACGGCTACCTCTTCTGATAAAATTTCATTTTTTAGAGTTACACATAGCCGGATTTTCGTCTTTTCCAAAAACGTTTAGGACAACATTGACCGTAAACCGTAACCCGTTTTTGCTTTGAAAGCATTGACAATCTTGGCGGAAAGCGTGGGTTCTTTTTAGGGAATGTGCTACCTTTGCATAAAGCGAGCTGCACTCAGACAAATGAAAGCAAGCTCTCTTGCCGCTCGTTTGCATCGCCTTTGCATAAGGCGAGCTGCACTCGGACAATCAGAAAGAGGAGGAGAACATGACAGAACAGGAAACGGAAGACAGGAAATACATGGCGCGCTGCCTGCAACTGGCGGCGAACGGTAGGCAGAACGCCAAGCCGAACCCGATGGTGGGGGCGGTGATAGTGAGCGAAGACGGCAGAGTGATTGGTGAAGGCTATCATGTGCGCTGCGGCGAAGGACATGCTGAAGTGAATGCCTTTGCCTCGGTGAGAGAACAAGATGCCCATCTGTTGCCGCAATCCACACTGTATGTGAGTCTGGAACCGTGCTCCCACTACGGCAAGACACCGCCCTGTGCCGACCTGATAGTGAGCAAGGGAGTGAAACGAGTGGTGGTAGGCTGCATAGACCCGTTTGCAAAGGTGAGCGGCCGAGGCATCCAGAGGCTGCGTGACGCGGGAATAAGCGTCACGGTGGGTGTGATGGAAGAAGAGTGCCGGCGGCTGAACAGCCGTTTCATCACTTTCAACACGCTGCACCGCCCATACATAATACTCAAATGGGCGCAGTCGGCTGACGGTTTCATGGACAACCACTTCCGCCCGACGATGTTTTCCACACCGTTTACGCAGATGCTAAGCCACAAGCTAAGGGCAGAAAACGATGCTATACTCGTGGGACGAGTGACCGACGAGCGCGACCATCCGCAGTTGAACGTGCGCCACTGGAGCGGCAAAGACCCAATGCGCATAGCGTTGGGGCACGCCGTGGACCTGAAGAAGCTGATGGATGAATTATACGCCAAGGGCATACAGTCGCTCATAGTGGAGGGCGGAGCAAAGATGCACCAGTCGTTCCTGGCCGCCGGACTGTGGGACGAGATACGCCGCGAGACAGCTCCCGTATCGGTTGGCGACGGAACGGAAGCTCCGGCAGTGCCTGTGGGAAAAGTCAGACTGGTTGCCCGCAACATCTACGATGGCAATATGATTGAACAATACCTTGCCCTGACGGTATAGAAGAGGCGGAAAGACAAGACGAAAAGGGAAGACGGACACGCACAGCCTTATGGTTGCACGTGTCCGTCTCCCCTTTTGTGGATTTCTGACCAGAACGTTTCTTATGGCCGCACGGTCACTTTACGTCCGTCAATGATGTATATGCCGTGGGGAAGGCGGTCGATAGCAGACTTGTCGCTGCTGTCCGAAGCCTTTGTTCCGCTGATGGTGTAGATGCCTTTGGCGGCGTTTCCATTGGCCGGAGCTACGGTTTTCGCTGTTGCAACGGAAGCTATGAACGCACTGTCGGCCGTACCTGTGAGCACGATGCTGGCAGTGTCAATGGGCTGGAGCTTAGCTGTCACGTCGTCAGCAGAGCGATAGGCGGTCAGTTCTATGGCATAGTTGTGACCCTTATGCAGCAATATCTGCTCACCAAGAGTCAGACTGAATGTGCCGTCGCCGTTGTTTGTCATGGCCACCTGACTGTTTACCACAGCGTCGGCAGCTTTCTCAGCGTTGAGGTCGCTTATCTGGCAGAGCATATAGCCAATCTTGTCGGTCATATTGGTGCTGACGCTTACTTCATCTCCAGCATTGAGCAAGGGCAGCTCTGTGGTTTCGGGCTTAAGAAGTGTGGGCTTGAGGACATTGTAGCGTGCGGTTATGTCGCGCTCCTGACCGTCGGTGAACTGCAAGTCAGCCAATGACACGAGCACAGCCGTACCCTTGCGGACCTCTTCCGGCACGGGAATGGTGAGCGCATACTCATCGTCGTTCTCCATTGTCTCGGTTATTTCGCTGTTTTTCACCACGACGTTCTTGCGCACACCGTCTGTCGTGTAGGCGAAATTCACACCGTTGTAGAGCAGAGCCGATTTGCCGGCGATCCACAACTCAATGGTTTCGGCAGACGAGATGTCGGAGCCAGACTTGGGAGTGTACTCCGTAACGACTTCCTTAGCCACATTTTCGTACGACAGCGACTCCTGGTAAGAACCGTATGAAGACTGTCCCTCGGCGTAGCACGGCTCGCCATCGATGTCCTTTATGCCAGACACACGGAGGAATATCGACGTGTAGGCAGTGGGATCGGCCGAGTTGGGAAGCATTGACTTGGGAGTTCTGATCTTGCCTGTGAAGTCTATTGTCAGCGTGTTGCCGCTAACGGTGACGGGAAGCGACTCCTTGTAGAACTCGTTGTCGTCCTCAATGTTTCCGAAGGTAAGCGTAGCCGTAGCACCACTGCTGAGCTGCTTGTCGTACGTCAGCGAGACAATGCCCTTGGTGTCGCCCTTCGGCCAGTAGGACAGGAACGTTTCCGGAACCGACTTACTGCTCAGCATGGTCGGCATTTCGGGGATATAGTATTCAAGAGTGAGTGTTCCGTCCTCTCCGAACTTTTGTTCGCTGTTGAGAGAAGAGCAGATGTCGCTGATGACCACCGTCAGTTTGTCGCCAGCCTTGACAGCTCCAGACTTCATCCACTCGAATATCTTTGACTTGATGCTGTATGCCGCATAGCCGTTGCGCGTTACGGCAGCTGCGGAAGCAGTGTTTTCACCCGATGTAAAGACAGCCGGACCGGTGCTTACCGCCTTGTTGAACTGCAAAGACAGCGGCAATGTGTTGGTTATGTCAATGACACTGCCGGGCACAGGCGACACGTCAATGGTGTCAATCTTGTCATCCACATCGTTCATCGTGGCACGGAACTGCTGCGTAGCATTAAGACTGAACGCATTGAAGTAATAGGTTTCCCCTGCCAGAACGTTCATTTCGATGGAACCGGAAGCATACGTATAGTTGGCAGACTGTTCAGTAAAGGTGCTGTCGGTACACGGACGCGGCACGTCGTTGCCGGTGCTTTTGATTTTGAGCACACCTGTCTGCGGTGCGTCAAACGAATAGTAGGAATCGCCAAACGGTATGGTATAGTCGGTGTCCAACTCTATTTTGACGATTGTCTTGACCTTATCGTCGGCACGGACTCCCGTGGCAGTGAACACCATTGCCACGGCGAAGAGAACCAACTTGAACCATTGGCCGCACAGGCCGGAGAGTTTAGTGTGTGTCATAGCCTTTGTCTTTTTGTTTGATTGTTGCATTGTAAGTATGTATTCAAAATAAAGTTCAAGGGTGGTTCTGTAAACTGTTACTGTAAAAGAACCACCCTTGTATAAGAGAATACGGTAGAGCGGTGCGTTATTTCAGCACCACTTTCCTCGTCACGGTTGCAGACTTGCCGTCAGTCAGTTTAACGATTACGGTACCCTTGTGGCCTGTTGTGGCTATCTTGACAGTACCGTTGCCGCTGGCGGAGCTTAGCTTGACACCAGTCGTGGAGAATATACTGAGCGACAGATTGCCGTTTCCTTCAGCCACAACATATCCGTCGCGCATTGTCAGACGGCTTGCTTCGTCGCCGCCGATGGCCTTGGCGTTGTATATTCCGGCAGGATCGCTGCTGAATTTCACCGATGCGGCATTGACAACCTTGTCGGTGTTTCCGTCAAGCAGCACCACAATCGCCTTGCAGGCAGCGAGCGAATTGACGTTTTCAGGCAGAGCAAGTCCTGTTATGTCGGCAGTGTATTCCTGTCCGGCCACGAGAGTCTGCGGGAAGAAACCGCCCACACCGTTGTAATCGCTGCTGTTGCTGTAGGTCTGACGCACCACATCATCATGAGTAACATATGTGGCAGTAGACTGTCCGTACTTGCCTCCAAGTCCCCAGTCGCCCAAATTCGGGTCGTTAACACCCGAGAAAGTGTTCTCCTGATACGATATTATGCCGTCTTCCACAACGGTTATGAACACGTTGAGGTTCTGGTTCTTGGCATTGATGGCCGGTTTCATGGTCAGCGGCAGGTCGAATGTGCCGTCAGCCGGATTCACTTTGATGGTAGCGTTAAGCTCCACATCGGCCGGGATGTCCATCTCTGCGCTCACATAGTCGGCCCACAGATTGTAGCCATTACTGTATTCATAGTCAAGGGTGGCGGCGTTCTTTGCCATGGGATAGCTGATTATGCCACTACGGTTGATTATGCCCGACGGTGCTGCCGACAGACCGAGGGCTGAAGAGTAGCCGCTGAGTCCCGAGCCGAGCTGGTCGCCGGTGTAGGTGTGTATGGATACGGGTATGAAGAGGTCGCCGTAGGTGGCACGGAGATGCTCGATAGCGAGTATTCCGAGCGGACAGTTCACACATGTGACACCCGTCAGTTCCTCAAGCAGTACACGCTTTGTCGGGTTAAACGTGAGGTTTTTCACGCTCGATTTTGCCACATCCGAATAGTCGTCGAGCTGAACCTTGATGGTGAAGTTGTTGGTTTCGCCCTTTGTCAGCGGCAGGGGCTGAGTGAACTTGAAGTCAAGCTTCTTGCCCTGTGACAGTGAAAGGGTGTCGACGCCCAATGTTTCCAGTTCCGCACCGTCCGTTCCGCACAGCGTCAGCCATACGCTCTTGTATGTCTTCTCCGGATTGTTGGCCGTCAGTCTACCGCCTATGACGATGTTCTCGCGATCAACCACCGACTCGTCGTTGGACAGTGACAGCAGGTAAGGCACGTCGCGCTTTACCACAACACTGTCTACAAACACCATGCTCTGGTCGTTGTTGTCGTTGAGGAAACCGATGTATATGTGCTTCTTGGCAAACTGCGACAGATCAACGGTGTAGAGAGTCCAGTCGCCAGCCAAACTTCCCTCGTTGGCTCCGGGACTGAGCAACTCGCTGAACACGATTTTGCCCTCTTTCTTCATAGTTGCCATCGTTGCATCACTGAGATAGTTGATGTTCTCCTCGTGTTCCCACACCACAACCTTCAGACTGTCCTTCTTGGACTTCTTGTAGCTCTGTGCAAGGAATGTCAACTTGCATCCGTTGTCTGGAATTTCCAGTTGCGGAATGACCATCCAGTCGTCGCTCTTTCCGGCAGGTGAGTACATGGAGTGGGAGGCTGCGCAGTAGTCTGTGGAGTTGTCGTCGCGAACAGAGAAGTTCCAAGGCTGGTTGTCCGTGTCAAACTCATAGTCTTCCTGGAGTTCCTCCACGGGAGTATTGTGGTCGCCCTCATATCTCAACCATGTGCGGAGCGATTGTGACATATTGTCGAAGTCGTCGCTGAAGAGTATAGCGTCGTCGTCAGACAGTTGCCGTACGTATGTGCCTTTGTATGTCAGGCTGATTGCCTCGTTGGCACCGCTGCCGGTGATGTCTGTCACCGCTCCGGCATTGAGTGTCACCTTATATTCCAATCCCTCATAGAGGTATTGCGTTGAGGTGGGATATACGGCAACTATATTTCCACTGGCTAGGACATTAAGCTTGGCCACCGTTGTGCCGTCTTCAATCCTCACGAGCGAGCCTGATGCCGAGTCGGTCTTGGCCACTTCCGCATCGAAAGTGAAGATTATCGGACTGTTGCCGTTGTCTATTTTAGCTATTTCCGTACCGTCAGCCGGAGAGATGGCTGTGGGCTTCACCGGCACATCGGCACGTCCGGTGTAGCTGATGGTTATTGCGGCATTGGTCTTTGTGTCATCGCCGTCCACGCACACAACTCCCTGTGGTATCTCCACGGTGTACTTCTCATCGGCGTTGAGCGTGGTTGTGCGGAAGCGGATGCTCAGAGTTCTGTTGTCAGTACTGCTTATGCCGAAGCCGCTTGATGTGCGAACCTCCTCGCCTTGGCTGTTTTTGAGCACAGCACTGCTGCTTGCACCCAAAACCTTTATGGGGCGGTCAAAGCGCACGGTGATTGTGCTCAGTTTGGTGAATGAAGTAGCGCTAGCGGGCGTTATGGTATAGCTGCCAAGCAGGTTTATTCCAGCGCAAAGGTCCTCTGGTGCATCGGGCAATTCAAGCACATAGCTGCTGCCACTGTTGTCCACCATCGAGCAGACAGTCTTGCCGTCGCTGCTTACCGACAGGGGAGAACCGGTGTTCTCGTATTTTGTATTGGTGTAGAAGTCCGTTCCGTAAGCCTGTTCCAGTATCATGCTGAACGGATACCAGAAGCCGCGGTAGCGCACTGACCACTCACGCACGGGATTGGACGACGGTGTGGCACCGAAAACAGTACCGTTGTCATCTACCGCCATGGCTGTATAGCCCTGGTCTTCACTGGAGTCATAGAGGTGGAATGTTCCTGTCTCCACTTCGTAGAGGGCTGCCACCTCATATTCAGACAGCACATCGCTGCTGGCAGAACCCTTTACCATATAGGCCGTGACTCCCACATACTTGCCGTTGGGACTCATTACCGGATCCTGAACGAAGTACAATCCTTCGGCCGCTGGAGTCCATTCCTTCGTGTCGCTCGGTGTGAAGCCAATGAACTTATGTGTTGCATTCTGGCGGTCATACACATAAATGCAGATGCCTGTGGGAGCTATGTAGCTGTAGGACATATATCCCACCAAATAACGACCGTCAGCCGATATGTCGGTGAAGCGTTGCTGGTGCATGTCCGTGTGTGTCATGTCCAGAGTGGGCAGGTTTGTCAGGGTCACTACGGTGTCTGCCGTCAGGTCCCACAGCGTGGCATACTCGATGTATTCATCACTTGCGTCATAGCAAGAGCCTGCCGCATACTTTCCGTCGGGCGTTACGGAGTAAACCAGTCCACCGCTCTTACCGTTTGGCACGGGCAGTGAGGTCCATGTTCCGGTGGTTTTGCTCCAGTAGGCCGGTGCTCCCTTGTAGGCGCCCACCACGGTGTTGCCGTCATCAGTCACGTCTTGCACGTCGCAAGCACCGTCCCTTGTCACCTCTGTGGCGGTCTGCAGCTCAGTGTACTTCTCCGTTTCGGTGTTCACCAGCTTTGCCAGGCCACTGTTGCGAGCTTCCGTAGTTGCCGCCTGAGCCACAGCCCACTTGCCGTTGTCCGACAGTTTTGTAGCTATGGCATTGTCTGAATATGACAGTTTGTGGAATTTAGGCTGCGAGCCGGTACTTGTCTGTGCCTGTACTGTCGCAGTGGTTATTACGACAGCCGCGAATAGTGCGGAAATCAATTTTCTCATTTATTCTGTTGTTTTCTCGTTTTTTCAGGTGTTAAGATAGGTATTCAAAAATTCTGAACACCTATTATCTCAACACCGTCTTCACGGTCTTTGTATTTCCGTCAACAGTTTTCACCTTTTTAATGTACAGTCCCTTGCCTAGATTTGTCGTGCAACGTCCCTGCAGGTCATAGTACACAGTGCTTGCCACGCCTGTTTCAGCAGCTGTCTGGCTTATTCCGGCAGGATCGGCATTCACATAGTTAATCGTAACCGACGGGCCGTTGCCTAGGAATGAGTATTGAGCCGTCAGTATGCCAAATTTGTTTGGCTGCTCTCCTTCGTATGCGTACTCCTTGATAGTGTAGGTAACTGTGCAAGTGCCGTACTTGCCGTTGAAAATCCATTCTGTCTGCATGTCGGCCACTGTACCCGACTTTTCTCCTCCCACCGTAGGACTCTCTGAAGTGCCCACAGCATTGGTACGTATGCAGTTGCCTGGATAGCATATCGAGTGGGTTGAACCTTCGGGCATCTGCGAGATTGCTGTTTCAATCTTCAGGTAGGCATTCTCGTCCGACACGTTTTTCACGTATAATCCCGAGCTGATGTAGCTCTCTATGGGGTCTTCTGTGATTTCTGTCCGTGTCAGCACGGAACCATCGGGCACAATGTTGCCATCTGCATCCACAAAAGCGAATGAGTCGGCTGTGGTTTGTGCAAACGAAGCCACGCTTGCCATTAGGCAAATGGCCAGGGTAAATGTTTTTTTCATAAATATTTGAGTGTTGTTATACTTGCCATTGGTCTATTTTCTCGTTGCCTGAAATTTTGCCTTCACGGCAAAGCGACGGTCTGCCGCCGCGGTTTATGGGTGCAAAGTTACTGCTTTGCCACTAATAAGGTGGAGATGTGACACTTTTTAACCTCTGTGACAAAGTTGTACCGACCGTTTTGCAAGTATCTTAGTTTCAGTGGACAAGTTGCAGAGCATAAGCGTTCAGACCTCAAGTTTCTCTAAGTTTGCAAAGGATTGCGACGAAGTAGCATAAAAAGATAAAAATCAAAGATAACTGAAGGCTGTTTCTTACCTTTGTTGTAAAAAGGTAGAATCGGTCTGTCGAAGAGGTAAACCATTCAAGTTTCTAGTAAAAAACTAAAATCCGTTTAGCACCTCATCTACATAGTTGCAAAGACAAGATAGAAACTTATCGGCCCTGAGCCTTGTTAGACTATTAGTCCATACAACTATTGACCAATCCTACACAATTAAATCATACAATGATTTGAAGAATTTGTTTATTGCTATTGATTTTTCGAAAGAAAAGATTGATGTGGCTATTATTTCTTCAGAACGACTGAGAGAAACAGCTGCACGAGAGTTCAACGACTTCAAAACAACCGTGTCTGGCTACAAGCAACTGCTCCGTTGGCTGCAGCATAATTCTTACGGCATCTACTCTTCCCTTTGGCTTTTCTGTGGTGAGAATACGGGCGATTACAGCAAGGCATTGTGTAACTTTCTCTATGGCAAGGGCTATGACATTTGGCTTGAGAACGCTAAGAACATCAACGACGCATCACGTCTCAGACGATTAAAATCTTACCGTGCCTATGCCTCAATGATTGCCGAATACGCAATGAGAAATAACGACAGAGCCATTATGTACGAGCCACTTAACGACTCTCTTGTACAACTACGCCAACTATTCCTCTATCGCCATATGGTGATAAGACATAGGTGTAGCTTTCAAGTGCGCAGAGGCGAGAAGAAGCTCACCATGGAGAAATCACCACTAAAGACAATGATTTCGCAGATTGGAAGACACATCGTGTCGCAACTTAACAAGAAAGTGGAGAAGATTGATAAGCGAATCACGCAACTCTTCAAGTCAAACGAGCAACTCACCGAGGTGTTCACCATCGTAACTTCTGTGCCTGGCATAGCAACGCACAACGCAGTCTGTTTGATGGTGTATACCGACAATTTCCTTCGTTTCAACTACGATTCGCGTAAGATTGCCTGCCACTATGGCATAGCTCCGTTTGGTAACGATTCCGGCTCCAGCGTGCATGCAGATCCTCGTGTGCACTATATGGCGAATCGCCAGATTAAGGCAATGCTGACGCAAGCAGCACTGCCTGCCGTCAATTTCAATCCTATTATGGCAAGGTACTACATGCGGCTCGTAGAACGAGGAAAGAAGAAGCAAGTTGCATTGAACAATGTCAAAAACAAACTTGTGCATTTGGTCACTGCTATGGTAAAAAATCGACAGCTCTACACACCTGATTATAAATTCTCAGCATAAATTAAAAATAACGGTCAAAATATTTGGATATTAACATAGAAAGCGGATTTAATAATTAGGGTGTCCAGTTCGTTGTACCAATTTTAGCTCACATTCCTAAGCGTTTTAGTT
>CAVAQY010000086.1:0-8841 GCA_963590865.1 Bacteroidaceae bacterium
AGCTACACTTTATTCCTGATTACGGGTGTCACCAACCGAGGATATCCGCTGACCCAAATTCACCATGTGGAACGTAGACCAAGGCGTGGTTACCACCTCTACCGCCGAGGTTGTGGCAGATCCGACCAATGCCAACAACAAGGTGTTGCATGTGACACCCAAGCAGTGGGGTACCTTCCCCACCCTCACCCTGCCACAAGAACTGGCAGGACACCTGTTGACAGACAAGAAAAAGTATCTCACTTTCGACTTCTACCGCACAGATGACGACGATGCCGCATGGGCACAGTTCCACGCTTACTTAGGAAACGACAAGCTGTATCAAGACGACAGTTATCCAAGCAAGGGAGACAAGAACCAGTGGCAGCACTTGAGCTATACGCTCGACAAGGTTTCCACCGCCAGTGACGACGAAACCCAACTGCACTTCGGCATCCACAATCCCAACGCAGACTACTATATAGACAATGTGGAACTGAAAGGCGAATATGACGGATGGATGGTGGCAGACGACAACCTGCTCGACATCTGCGAGAAGAACACCTCTACCAACTATACCGTCTACGAAACGCCTATCCTCGCCACCGAGGGCAAGAGCCTCGACCTACGCACCTCGCGCTATACCTATTGGAACAGCAAGGTGGTAGGCAAGGGTACCATCAATCTCTATGCTGGCGGTGAACGCACCTATTTAGGCAACAAGGCAAGCAAAGTGTATCACCCCGACTGGAGCCTGTTCAGCGGCGCACTTCACATCTATCCTTATAAGGATGTGGAACAAGGAGCAGGATTTTACGGACTGATATGGCAGTCGGGCAAGACGTTCACTCCCGACAATGCCGCACAGAACGCTGCCGACGGCAACATCAACGGCACGCTTGCAGGCACACACGTGGTGCTGCACAATGGTGCCACCATGGCATGCGAATCCGGAAAACGCGGATTGCGCATCGCCCATCTCGACACCGAGGACGGCAGCACATTGTATGGCTACCTCAAAGCCACGGCAAACAATGACGGCTACTACATGGTGGGCAACGACAACACCGATGGTACGCTTGCCGGCCGCATCATCCCCTTTGGAGGCAGCAATCTTGCGGTCAAAGTGGGACTGGTCAAAGAGGGCACTGGTACATACCGCATCACGGGCAACGAGAACCTGATTACCGGCAGCGTCCGCGTGCTGCAAGGAGCCGTGATGGTGAACAACGATGCCGTCAAGGCTGAAGACGACAAACTGTCGGGCGGCATCGGTCAGCAGAGTAGCGCATCCACTCCTGGCGTGTACGTGATGACCAAGGGATGCTTGGGTGGCATCGGCAGCATCGGTTCTACTGTCGACCTCTACGGCACACTCACGCCTGGCGATGAAGGCATTGGCACGCTTACTCTCAAGAACTTCGTCACAAGCGTGAAGCCTAACCTTGTGGTTCACCCAAAGTCTAAAATCAAGTTTGAGGTGACCGACAACGAAAACTACGACCAACTCCATGTGGCCGGAAACATCACGCTCAATGACAAGATGGAAGACTTCACAGTATCCGAGGAGAAGCCACGCATATACATCGAACTAGCCAACAAACCAACACTCAACGTTGGCGATAAGATGACACTGCTCACCTATACGTCAAAGACAGAAGGCTTGGAGTTTGAGGTGCGCTATCCCAAACAGTACACCTGGGAGACAAGCGAAGTGCAGCAACCAGATGGAACTTTTGCCTTGGTAGCATGCGTGACCGCACTTGAATATGGCGGACAAGGCGAATGGACCGAAGACGCTGAAGATGACACTAAGCAAGACGAGACAATCCTCGACGTGGACAAGGAAAAACAAGACGCCACGCCACTGCGCACCTATGCCGAGAAAGCCGGCAAGTATATCGGCACGTGCGTTTCACTCTACGACGGCAAGATGAACGTGGACGACGAGAACGACGAGAAGACGCAGTTGCTCGCCCAGCAGTTCAACATGGTGGTGTGCGAAAACGAGATGAAATTCGACGCTACCGAACCATCACAGGGCGAATTCAACTATTATAACGGTGACCGACTGGTGACTTTCGCCCAAAAGCACAACATGCGCGTGAGAGGACATGCCCTTGTATGGCACTCGCAAGTGCCGACATGGCTCAGTTCCGACGGCAAGAAAAACGACAAGAACTTCACCCAGCAACAGTTGCTCGACATCATGAAGAACCACATAGACAACGTGATGCCACACTGGAAGGGCAAGGTGGCCGAATGGGATGTGTGCAACGAGGTGCTCGACGACGACCAGTCTATCGTGCGCACCGACCCGAACGGCTACAAGCTGCGCGCATCCTCCGTATGGAACTATGCTGGCGAAGACTATGTCGCACAGGCATTCAAGTGGGCGCACGAAGCCGATCCCGATGCACAGCTCATCCTCAACGACTACGGCGTGGAGTTCCAAGGACAGGCAAAAGCTGAGGCTTTCTACAACCTTGCCAAGCACTTGAAAGACAGCGGTGTTCCCATCGACGGTGTGGGACTGCAGTGTCACCTTGACGTGGGCAAGGTGGATGCCGACAAGCTGAAGGCTACCATAGACCGCTTCAATGCCATCGGACTGCGCTGTATCATCACCGAACTCGACCTGGGCATGACAGACAGCGAAGCCAACCGTCTGCAACAGGCTAAGGATTTCTACAACATAGCCAAAGCCGCCATGGAATCTGACAACTGCAACGAACTGATGATTTGGGGAATGACCGATGCCATGACATGGCGTAGTGGCAAGAACCCACTGCTCTACGACAGCAGCCTGAACCCGAAATCAGCATATTACGGCGTGCATGCCGGGGTGCGTGAGGCTGCCCAAGCCACTGGCATAGACTATGCGCAGACAGACAACGCCACGGATGCAAAAACCGTAAGCGAGACCTACTACAACCTGCAAGGCCAGCGCATGGCATCACCCGTCACTGGCGGCATCTACATCGTCAGCCGCAAAATGAGCGACGGCAGTGTGGTCAACGTGAAGATAAAGAAATAGAAAAAACGAAATACACTGAAACATGAAAATGATCCCCTGTCCGAAGTGATTTCGGGCAGGGGATTTTGCTGTAGACAGAAATCCACGGCAAGAGAGGATTATATTTGCCATAGGAAGTAAATGAGTTTAAGGTAGGATTTTCTGACTTAGCTTTACTTCCTTTTTTTCGCCTTTCCTAAAAACGTTTAGGATAACAATTGTTTTGGGCAAAAATCGTCATAACAGCCGCTATTTTAGGCGGTATTTTGCCTTTCTTGACCCTATATCTCATTCATATGCAGACACATTGCCACCGAAAATTCAGCCCTACTTTAACTTTGGTTTCAATTCATCGGGCGAGTCGTTGGTGAACATGTTGACCGCCGGAGCCGACTTCGTAAACAGGTCGGTTATAACCTGCGGCTCCACCGTGATGGTAGGCTTGAAGTCGTCACCGTCCATATACTCAAGTATGGCCTTGCGCATCTGCCGCGCCACGAGCCTGTTGTCAAGGTTGCGCGAGATGTCCATCGTGGTCATCAGCAGTTTGCCCTTCAGCACGTTGGCCTCCACCACCATGCCCAGTTTGCGGCTCACATGCCAAGTGTCGATGGGCTGTATTGCCGGCTGGTATGCGGCAGGAAACTCCCGCAGGTTCATCACTTGCGCCCTGTTAAGCAGTTCCCACCAGTTCAGGTTCGACCAGTTGTCGGTGGGGAAGTTGCGGAACATGGGGTGACTGTTGTCAATATATGCCCCCGTAGTGTGCGGTGGGCGCATCTTAAACCAGCTCGTATTCCAGAACACCGGCAGATATTGCTGTACTATGTCGCTGCCCATCTTCACCTTGTCGGCCGCCTCTATCAGCACCTTTCCGCCATTGGCCAGGGTGTTGATGGCCTTTGCATCGAACGTGTCGGTAACGAGTATGCCCTTAGGGTGTGGCATGGACGTCTTCTCCGGATACACCCAAAAGTCCCAGCGGTTCTCGGCCAGCTGACTCTTGTCGCCTTTGGTGTGTACGGTGATTAGCAGCGTGAGCTTTGTAGGCTTGTCGAATATGGCGAGCGGATGCTCCAGCACAAGCACGTTTTCATTCTTGCCGAGCGGTATGGGACGTTGCGAGAAGTGACACTTGTAGAACTCCTTCTTCTGTTCGTCGAGAATGACGCTCGTCTCAATCACACTGTCAAGGTCGGAGCCGCTGGCATTATACATATCGACATTCACGCACAGAGTGTCGGCGTTTGAATAGACAAACTTGGGGAACTTGGCCAACGGAACCACAGGCGAGCAAAACTGCGTCCAGTCGTCGGATGTGCAGTAGCCCTTTTCTTTCCACATCACATTAAGCACACCCACAAGGGCTGTGCCTTGTCCGCTGTAGTCGTTGAGACCAAGCAGCTGGAACCCGGCGTAGTCCCTTGTGCGCAGGTTGCGCTCTATGTCATACTTATAGGCGAGTGTCTGCAGCTTGCCGCTCGCCTTGAGGAACTTGTCAGCCTGGTCTTCCATGCCGTTGTCGCGCAGCAAGTCAGCGAAAATATCGAAGTTCTTGGCCTTGTAGGCCCCGGTGTATTGACTTCGCTCACGCAGGTCAGGAAAGGCGCACCACTGTCCTGCCTCATGTGCAAGATACGGCTCGTTCATGTCGAATGTGCGCGTGGTACTTCCTCTCTGCACCACCTTCAGCATATTCTCGTTGAAGTTGTCCATGGACTGCGGTGCGCGGCGGTCCCAGTCAAGTCCGCGTGCTCCACCCTTCACATGGTATTCGCTCTTGGGGTCCCATGCCCAGCCTCCACCCACCGACGCTCCGCAATACACGCGACGGCGGTCGCCAGTGGCTTTCCAGTAGTCAACGAAATCGCCAACCCATTTCACCCAGTCGCCGGCAGGCTCATTGCCGGCGGCAAGCATACAGAATGAGGGATGGTTGCCATATTTCTCTACCATGCGCCGTGTCTCGTCGAGCAGATAGCGGTCGATGACCATACCCCGTCCGAGCTTGACCCCGTGGTTAGGCCACGACGGACCTTCAGGTTGCAGATAGAACCCCACTTTGTCAGCGGCTGTAAAGGCGGCCTCCGGCGGGCAGTAGGAGTGGAAGCGCATCATGTTCAGGCCATATTCCTTGCACTTGCGGAACACCCTAAGCCACGACTCCTCATCGGTGGGAGGGTAGCCCGTCTCCGGGAAGCAGCAGTTCTCCACCGTGCCACGCATCCATATCTTGCACCCGTTCATGTAGAACTGCCGTCCTTTTATGGCTATCTGACTCATGCCGAAGGTTGTCCTTACGGTGTCGTCGCCAAGCGTTGTGGTCAGTGTGTAGAGGTTGGGGCTAAATTCGTCCCATAGCTTCACATCGTCACCCATATATATAGTAGTGGCCACGTTGCCGTCTTTGTCGGGTCTGATGTTGCTCAGACTGGCCACGTTGCCGTTGTCAACGCTGAAGCGAATGTCGTGCTTGCCCTTGCCGCCCACGATATTGGCCACCACCTTTATGCTCTTCGCCTCAACGTCGGGGAACACCTGCACATTGTTAATGTAGTTCTTTGGCCTTGCCACCAGTGCCATGCGCCCCACAATGCCGTTCCAGTTGCCCTGTGTCTGGTCGGTTACGCTGTGGGAGTCTTGTCCCACACATACGTTTTCGATGCCGTTATATACTCTAATCCTTATGTCGTTGGCTTTGCCAAAGGCAATATAGGGCGTTATGTCGAACTCGTGGGCCACGCTGAGCGACGAGTCGCGCCCAGCCAGTTTGCCGTTCACGTACACTGCGGTCTCTATATGCGGACGCTCCAGATAGAGTGTCACACTCCGTTTCTTCCACGCCTTCGGCACAACCACCGTCTTGCCATACCAGGCGTAGCCTATGTAGTGCTTCGATGGGGTGAGGAAGAAGGGAAACTTCATGTTGCCGGCCTCGCGATAGCGCGCCATGTAGGGATTGAAGTAGTATGACGAGTCATACAGGCTACCCGTCCATTGCGTGTTTACGGTCACTTCATTGCCCTTGCCGTTAGTGAGCATCGAGCCGGGCAGCGTTATCTTGTCGTTGAGTGTAGGTTTTTCTCCCATTGAAAACGTCCATCCTCCCGACAGGTCTATGCTCTGGGCGTTGGCCATTGCGCACAGGGCGGCAAAGGCCAGCGTAGTTATTGTTCTTTTCATTGCTACTATGGGTGGTTCTATAAGTAACTCATGATGTATTTGTGTGGCGGTAATTTATAGAACCGCTCTTATTTTAGTTGTTCTACCCTTACTCCTTTCACCTCTTCGCCTGTGGTCTTGGTGTCGGCCTCGCACGGGAAGTAGATTGGCATTTCCTTTTGCAGGGGCAGTATACGAAGTTCCAGACTCGTGCAGTTAGGGTTGTCAAGTCGCCACAGCCCATACTGGAACGGACGACCATTATAGAAGTTGTCGTCAATGAGTTTTCCGTCGGCATACAGTCGGGCGCAGTCGCCACGGTAGTCTATGGTGAGCAAAGCCCCCTTGCTTGCGTCGCCCTTCGGCAAGTTGCCTATGGTATATACCGCCGCCCGGCTGAAGTCTTCGTCGGTTGGAGCCTCGGCCACCTTTGCCCGTCCCATGCCGATGGTGCGTGTGCCTTGCGCCTCGCTTTGCTTGGCAATGGTGGGTTGTAGATACTGCACAATAGAGTCGGCCTCTGTGATGAACAGATGGTCGGCCTCGTCGGCAGTGAGCAGATATATGTTGCCGCATACGGGACGTTTGGAGCCTCGCGGCTTAACGTTGCGCATCACCTTTCCGTTCACGCTTATTTCCGTAGCCACGCCCTTTATCTGCTGAAGGTATATCTTGCCGTCGCGCTCGGCCACAATCTGCGCCGTGGCATAGTCCATTCCGCTGATGCCAAAGGGGAATATGCACACCGTTCCGGCTGGTATGGTGATGGGCTTGCGCGGGAATTTGGTTCCGCAAACGTCAAACTGCACCCCTTGCTTGTCGCTCAAGTTCTGTAGCCGCTCATAGTTGTTTACAAAGACGAAGCCACTTGTGCCGTCAGTTCTGTACGACCAGCGCAGCAATTTGTCGTCGCCCTTTTCCAGACTCTGCGGTGTGGGGAAGTGGGCATCCATAGTGGCGAGCACGTCACCATAGTCGTGCATAAACAAGTGCAGCTTCCGCAGGGTGAAGTAGTGGGGATTGCGCTGACCGAACTCGCCAAGCGGAGCCTGAAAGTCATAGGTCTTCACGGGCAAGTCGTTGTTGTATGTGCCGGGTGTGCGCTGGTTCTCGTTCATGGTGGTCAGCTTGCCGTCGGGATTGGTGCCGCCATGATACATATAGTAGCCCAACAGGTTACTGCCGCTGCCCAGTTTTACCACAGCCAGCGAATAGGCGTCCTCCGGATACATATACACGCGGCGGTGGTAGGCAGGTGTCATTCCGCCGCCAAGCTCACAGGTGAAGTAGGGATATTGTTCGTCGCCTTTGGTAATCTGTTCCTTCTGCTCGCCCAAAGCCTCGGTGGCTATCGCCGTGGAACTGCGGAATGCCTTAAAATTGAACGCCTTGTAGTAGTTTCCTGCCGTCTCCTTGGTGCTGCGCTCCCAGAAACCGTCGGCATAGTCACCGTATAGGGGCAGCATCTCGCCGTATGGCACGGGGGTACGCAGCTCCGGCCACCCTGTACGCGTGTAGAACGGCAGGTCAAAGCCGATATTCAGCGCAATATCCTTAAGAGCCATGAGGTAAGAACCCTTGCCGCGGTACTCGTTGTCGAACTGTGCGGCAACAACAGGGCCGCCGTCTTTCCACTGGAGTCCCTGCACTTGGGTGAATATCTGGCGGTACAGGCGTTCCACATATCCGAGAAACACTTTGTTCTCTTCCCTTAGCCTACAACCTTTGGTGAATATCCAGTCGGGCATACCGCCGTTGCGCATCTCGCCGTGGCAGAACGGGCCGAGGCGGAGCACCACCGGCATATCCTCGTCCTTGCATATCTCGATGAAACGGCGCAGGTCGCGCTGGCCACTCCAGTCGAACACGCCCTCCATTTCCTCTATATGGTTCCAGAACACGTAGGTGGCCACGATAGTGATACCGCCTTCCTTCATCTTTCTCACCTCATCGCGCCACTCGTCGGCAGGTATGCGCGAATAGTGTACCTCGCCCATCACGGGCATCACGCGCTTGCCACCGATGATAAGGCTGTGCGAGTCCCACTCCACGGTGGGGTTCTGCGCTTGCAACGGTGCAGCCAAGAGCATGGCCAAGCCCGTAGCAACCGTCAGATTTGTCAGTAGTTTCATAGTTTTTAGTGGTTTATTCCGCAAAGATAGAGAAAAAAAACGATTAGTCATTGAATATCTCGAAATAGAAAAACGGACGACAAACAATAGTCACCTGCTGACCGATAAATTATGTACGGATAATTTTGAATACCTACTTATTCCTTGCAAAGCATCTTCAGTATTAAAGTTTCCCGTTACAATAACTCATCTCTTCCAACTCGCACCAACCAGCGTCCTTGATTTCCCTCAGAAACAGCCTTGCACACATTTCTGCATCGTCTCCGGCACGGTGGTGCCTTCCTTCGGGTATGTTGAAATGGCCACAGAGGTAGTCGAGGGTGTTGCAACCGAAATCGTAGTTGTGACGGGCGATACCGTTTGGATGAGATACAAAGTTTAGAGAACTCTGGAAAATCCTCCTATGGAAAACATCGGGCGGAACGTCACAGTGATGAACGGTTGCCTAATGATGTCGGCTGGCGGCATCACAATCGAGGACAACGCACAGATTGCCGAAAAAGTATCTTAAGATACATCGCCAAGTAAGTTAAGATACTTGGGCAACTATCC
>CAVAQY010000087.1:0-8831 GCA_963590865.1 Bacteroidaceae bacterium
TTCCAAACAACGGAACGGAGATTTCTCATAAGAGAGGGAACTAATTTATAGAACCACCCCTTTAATAGTTTCTTTGTAACTTCGCATCCTTGGCAACCATTCAGCAATAGCGAATGAGACTTGCCCATTTGTTATTGCTGAATGGTTACGTGCATTTTCCGGGTAAGAGACCCGAACAGTTGCCGACCACATTAGCCATTCTCGAATTCTCCAATTCTTGACATTGATGGCCTTGCACAGGAAGGGTGCGGTGGGGACACCGCACCTACTACATTAGCCATTCTCAAATTCTCTAATTCTTGACATTGGATTTGTTCGGGATGGCTTCGGGACTCGTTCGGGATGCTACTTCTGTAGGTGCTTAGTCCCTTGCCTGCGTAGGAGGCGTTTAGCTGCTTGCGTAGTAGGTGCGGTGTCCTCACCGCCACCCTTCGTGCTCATGCAGCATATTTCCTCTCTCCTGTCTTACATCGCCGCTTGGCTTCCTTTCACCCTTAGCAAGCGATTGGTACGGCGAGGCGCCGTACCTCCTAATGCTTGCGCCGTTCGGAGGCGTAGGAGACGCTTGGCTGCCTGTCTGGTAGGAGGTGCGGCGCCCTCGCCGCCACCCTTCGTGATTATGCAGCATACTGCCTCTCTTCTGTCTTACATCGCCGTTTGGCTTCCTTTTCGCCCTTTTGCGAGCGATTGGTACGGCGAGGCGCCGTACCTCCTAATGCTTGCGCCGTTCGGAGACGTAGGAGACGCTTGGCTGCCTGTCTGGTAGGAGGTGCGGTGCCCTCGCCGCCACCCTTCGTGCTCATGCAGCATATTTCCTCTCTCCTGTCTTACATCGCCGCTTGGCTGCCCTTTCGCCCTTAGCGAGCGATTGGTACGGCGAGGCGCCGTACCTCCTAAGCTGCGCAAGCAACTATACATTGGACAGCTACTATGCGCAAGTATTTGCGCAACGGGGTGTCTACTGTGCGCAATAGTGATTACACAAAGAGATACGGTCAGAAGAAATGTAGGGAACATTTCGGGGGGCAAAGGGGCGTTTATTGGGAGTTTATATGTAAATTTGCAGATGTCGGCGGACTGGGACTATGGTTTCAGCCGCCTACGTACCTATTATAATAATGTACGAGACAGAAGGCAGATTGCTCCTTATAACATACAAAACAAAAGGCAGACTGCTTCTTATAATAAATATATGAGACAAAAGATAGACTGCTTCATCACGTGCAGGGCTTATGCCGACGTGGAGACGCTGGTTGCAACGCTGCGAGACAGCAATACCGTAGGCCGGATAAACCTTATTGTTGCAGAAAACGGACAGGACGGGGAGGCTGGACTGCCCAAGTGGTGCCGGAGAATAGTGGCCGACAGACCTACAAGCAGCTCTGCCGTGGCTAGCATAGCCGGAGGTGCCGTGGCGGAATATGCCCTGATAGTGACGAAGCCCGTACAGATAACCCTCGGAGAGACTGCCCTTGAGCGACTGGTGAGAGTGGCGGAAGATGCAAATGCTGCACTCGTGTATGCTGACCGATACACCGTGACCGACGGCGAACGCAGTCAGCACCCCACGATAGACTATCAGGAGGGGAGCATTCGGGATGATTTCGACTTCGGTTCGGTGCTTCTGGTAAGGTCAAGTCTGCTCCACAGCTATGCGGCGCAGGAAAACCGCGCCAATTACCAATACGCTGGGCTGTATGACCTGCGCCTGTTTCTAAGCCGCCAAGGCCGCATATTCCACCTCAACGAGTTTCTCTACACAGAGGAAGAGACCGACACGAGGGCAAGCGGAGAAAAGCAGTTTGACTACGTGAACCCCTCCAACCGCGAGGTACAGGTGGAGATGGAACAGGCAGCCACGGTGCATCTGGAAGCCATAGGGGCACGCATAGACACGTCGCACTATCACACGCCAGACTTCAACGAGCAGGATTTTGAAGTGGAAGCGTCGGTCATCATACCCGTGAGAAACAGGGAGAAGACCATAAAGGACGCCGTGGAGAGTGCATTGGGACAGGTGGCGGACTTCAAGTTCAACGTTGTCGTTGTGGACAACCACTCCACCGACCGCACAACCGAAATTCTGGAAGAAATAAGCGACCCACGACTGATACACATAGTGCCCGAACGCACAGACTTGGGCATAGGCGGATGCTGGAACAGAGCCGTCAACGACAGCCGCTGCGGACGCTTTGCGGTGCAGTTGGACAGCGACGACCTGTACAGTTCGCCCCACACGCTGCAAACAATAGTAAACGCTTTCCACAAGCAAAAAGCCGCCATGGTGGTGGGGTCCTACCGCATGTGCGACTTCAACCTCAACACTTTGCCCCCGGGACTCATAGACCACAGGGAGTGGAGCGACGCCAACGGAGCCAACAACGCCCTGCGCATAAACGGCCTGGGTGCGCCACGAGCTTTCTTCACACCCCTGCTAAGACAGATACAGCTGCCCAACACAAGCTACGGCGAGGACTATGCGCTGGGCTTGATGTTCTCCCGTCACTACCGCATAGGGCGCATTTACGACGAACTGTACCTCTGCCGCCGCTGGCAAGGCAACAGCGACGCAGCCCTTTCGGTGGAGAAAGTGAACACCAACAACCTCTACAAGGACCGCCTGCGCACGCTTGAGATTGAGGCTCGCCGCAGGATGCTCGCAGGAAAGACCGACCAGACGGACGGCGACCAGCTGATGCGCTTCTTCGACCGCCAGATGGAGACGTGGCCGGAGGCACGGTCAAGATACAGAGACCTGCTGGAAGTGGAGACCAAAGAGCTGAACTGCGACACGATAACGCTGCTCGCACAGTTCAATCCGGCACGCATTTCGTCGACCGGAGCAAGCATAGACAAGAAGTCAATAGACCAAAGGCCGTGCTTCCTTTGCGCAGACAACCGCCCGAAGGGACAGTTGAGGAAGGCTGCCGGCACTCATCACGAGCTGCTGGTGAACCCCTACCCCATTCTGCCGGCACACTTAACCATACCTACCCTGCGCCACGAGCCGCAGAGAATATGCGGCAACGGCAACAATCTGGCGGAAATCTTCCACCTGTTGGAAGCCTATCCGCTGCTGACCGTGTTCTACAACGGCCCCCATTGCGGAGCTTCGGCTCCCGACCATGCACATCTGCAAGCCGGAACAAGCGGAGTTTTGCCCCTGCAAATGCATTGGCAGAGGCTGTCGCGCAACCTGACGGAAGTGGTAAGGTGCGGAGAGGACGAGGGCATCTGGAGCATCGACGACTACCCTTGCGCCGCCCTGCTGATAAAAAGCCACGGAGCCGACACAGGCATGAGACTATTCTCACGGCTGTACAACGCCCTGCCGCAACCTGCCGACGAGCCGGAACCGATGATGAACATAGTGGCCTGGCGCAACGGGGAGAACTATTTGACCGTGGTGTTCCCGCGCCGCAAGCACCGTCCCTCGTGCTACGGAGCGGAGGGAGAGGCCGGACTGCTGATAAGCCCCGGCGCACTCGACATGGCCGGGCTGCTCATCACGCCGCGCAAGGAAGACTTCCTGCGGCTGACACCCGACCGGGCTGTGGCCATTCTGAAGGAGGTCTCGGTGGCGGAAGAGGAGGCCGGAGCCATCATAACCCGGCTGAAACAGGCGGACAAGGACGGCCACCACACTTCAAAGAAGGGCAAGGAGCCGGAAGTGTCGGTGGGCATCGTGAGCGGCAAGAGCATCAAGTTTGCCCTAAATTCGCCCTATTCGGCCAAAGGAGAGACCATAGAAGGCGAGCAGACCGTGGAGCTTAACGAGGGCGGAATACTGTGGAGAGGCAACCAATACCGCGAACTTACGTTCACACCCCAGCAGCCTGACGCTTCGTTCTCGCTGCACGACGTGACGATAGGAGTGAACTTCCATTGGGAAAGGCGCGAGACGCAGGTATTCAACGGCACGCTCCGTCTGGTGGTGGAGGCCGACATGATAACGGCAATAAACCAGCTCCCGGTGGAAAAATACCTCATCAGCGTAATCTCAAGCGAGATGAAAGCCACCTCGTCAGCCGAGTTTCTCAAGGCTCACGCCGTGATTTCGCGTAGCTGGCTGCTCGCACAAATGGAGAAAAGGCGGCGCATGCACGACGGACAGAACAGCTTTTTCTCGTTCATAAAGCACGAAAACGAAATAATAAGGTGGTACGACAGGGAGGACCACACGATATTTGACGTGTGCGCCGACGACCATTGCCAACGCTACCAGGGCATTACGAAGGCAAGCAGCAGGCAGGTGGCCGACGCCGTGAGAGCCACCCGCGGCCAAGTGTTGGCCTATGACGACGGAGAAATCTGCGACGCCCGCTTCAGCAAATGTTGTGGAGGTGTGACCGAAGAATTCCAGTATTGCTGGGAAAACACGCCCAAGCCCTATCTGCTGGCTGTGCGCGACGGCACGGGAACCATGCCTCACGACCTGACCAAAGAGGCCAACGCCGAGGAGTGGATACGCTCCGCACCCGACTCGTTCTGCAACACAAGCGACAGAAAGGTGCTTTCGCAGGTGCTCAACGACTACGACCAGGAAACGCCGGACTTCTACCGGTGGCACGTAACCTACCCTCAGGAGGAACTTGCAGCCCTGATCAAGGAGAAGACTGGTACCGACTTCGGGGGAATAGTTGACCTCGTTCCTGTGGAAAGAGGCAAGAGCGGCCGCATCTGCCGACTGAAGATTGTGGGCACAAAGGCCACGCTCACCATAGGCAAAGAGCTGGAAATAAGGCGCACTCTGAGCAAGAGCCACCTCTACAGCAGCGCATTTGTGGTGGACAAGGAAGGCTCCAAGGACGGACTCCCAGAGCGTTTCGTGCTCACAGGAGCCGGTTGGGGTCACGGAGTGGGGCTCTGTCAGATAGGAGCTGCCGTGATGGGCGAGCAGGGATACGGCTACGACCGCATACTGCTGCACTACTACCGTGGCGCAGACATCAAGAAACTGTATACATAATCATAGTAATGTGTACGACATCCGCAAACCGGATGTTTGACTCATACAAACAATAAAGACAAGATGCGAAAGAACAGAAGTCCGTGGGCGTGGGTGCCCTCACTATACTTCGCCGAAGGTCTGCCCTATGTGACGGTAATGACCATTTCGGTCACGATGTACAAGCGTTTGGGCATTTCAAACACCGACATAGCCCTCTACACCGGCTGGCTCTACCTGCCGTGGATAATCAAACCGCTGTGGAGTCCGTTTGTTGACATACTGAAAACGAAGCGGTGGTGGGTGCTCGCCATGCAGGTTGCCCTCGCCATAGCCCTTGCCGGTATTGCGCTGACCATTCCGACAACCATGTTTTTCAGGCTCACTCTGGCCTTTTTCTGGCTGGTTGCCTTCACCTCAGCCACCCACGACATAGCCGCAGACGGCTTCTATATGCACGCTCTCACGGAGCATCAGCAGTCGTACAACGTGGGGATAAGGAGCACGTTCTACCGCATAGCAACCGTGGTGGGCCAAGGTCTGCTCGTCATACTGGCCGGACACATAGAGACAAGCAGCGGCGGAAACATTCCGCTGGCCTGGTCAACGGTATTTGCCATACTGTCCGTGTTCTTTCTCCTTATCTCCGTCTATCACAACTGGGCGTTGCCCAAACCGCAGAGCGACCGCTCCGTGGGCGGAAGCGGGGCCGGATACATCTGGGAAGACTTTGTTGCCACGTTCAAGAGCTTCTTCCGCAAGAAACACATCGGTACTGCGCTGCTCTTCATGCTGCTGTACAGGTTGCCCGAAGCGCAGCTTGTCAAGCTGATAAGCCCCTTCCTGCTCGACCCTACAGACAAGGGCGGACTCGGTCTCTCCACCGAAGAGGTGGGCTTGGTTTACGGCACGGTAGGCGTAATAGGCCTTACCGCCGGAGGCATCATCGGCGGTATTGCAGCGGCAATGGGAGGATTGAAGAAATGGCTCTGGCCTATGGCATGGAGCATGTCGCTCACCTGCCTCACGTTTGTCTATCTCAGTCAGGTGCAAGACCACTCGTTGCTGACCGTCAACCTGTGCGTCTTCATAGAGCAGTTCGGCTACGGCTTCGGCTTCACCGCCTACACGCTCTACCTTATATACTTCTCTGAGGGCGAGCACAAGACCTCCCACTACTCTATATGTACCGGGGTTATGGCCTTGGGCATGATGCTGCCGGGTATGGCAGCCGGCTGGATACAGGAGACTCTTGGCTATCAGAACTTCTTTATCTGGACCATGATTTGCTGCCTGTGCACCATCGGCGTGTGCGCCTTTGTCAAGATAGACCCGCAATTCGGCAAGAAAGAGAAATAAAGACATGAAAGGGAAAGGCACACAGGAGCGACATTCGCCCACGACAGCAAGACCGGCAGCAGACAGCCGCACGGACAGTTTGTCCCTGCGGTGGATGCTTTCGCTTGCCGTGGCCGAATGGTTTCCCTTGGCCTTTCTGCTCACTTCGATAGCTCTGTACAAGCGTCTCGGCATGGACAACGAGGACATTGCCTACTACAGTTCCATGCTTTTCCTGCCATGGGCGTGTGCTCCAGCCATCGAACGGTTGGTTCCTACGTCGCTCAACAGCCGCAACTCCATAGTAACGCTGGAGATTATAGCCAGTCTGCTTGCCATGTACATTGGTTCAAGCATCGTGTCGGAATCGTCGGCAACTACGCTTTCCACCCTTTTCCTGCTGTCGGGCGTGTGCGGAGTGGTACACAACGTGGAGGCTTCACGCCTTGCCGACAGACAAGGCACCGTCAACAACGCAAGGAAGTTCACCTCCATACAGGCCGTGGCGTGCTTTGTCTCTGTCACAGCATTTCACAGTCTGGCCGTCAGCTTTGCCGGAAACATGGAAGTGCTGACGCGCAACGTAAGACATTCGTGGGAGTTTACGTTCTACATCCTTGCCGGAGTGCTCGCCTGTCTCGCCATTCTGCATTGCGCAACGCTGCCCTCGGCAGACACGGAACGGCAAGCTACCGACCAAGAACCCGACACTACGCAACCACAGAGCCTGATGAAGAGCCTTCGGTCTGCCCCACGGGCATGGATTGCAGTCGCCTGTATCGTGATTTTCCTTTTGCCTGAAGGACTGACAATATCCCCTTCCGTGCTCTTCTTCATCGATGCCAGACACAACGGAGGCCTCGGCTTGTCGCCGTCGGAGTACGGTTTGGCTTGGGGAACGGTGGGCTTCGCGGCGTTTCTCATCGGACTTTTCGCAGGAAAGAGCCTCACAGCCAGACGGAAACCGGGGCATTGGATGTGGCTGATGGCCATTGCCGCGACCATTCCCAACATAGCTTACTTGTACCTTAGCCGCGAAATGCCAACCAGCATGACTACGGTCTGTCTTTGCGTAATGGTGCGCCAAATGGTGACAGGCTTCGGGTTGTCGCTGTGTCTGCACGGCACTACAACGGCCGACGGCCATCTGAAGCCTTCACAACTGCGCTTCCGACGGGCGGCAATCATCGCCTTACCCATGTTTCTGGGCGGCGTATACTCCGGACTGTTGCAGGACGCAATTGGCTACCGTGAGTTCTTTGCTGTAGCCATGGCCGCCACGATGGTGGCAACGGTGGCTGCCATACTGACAACAAGAGTTTACAGAAACTCATTCTGAACAATATTAATGAACAATATTAAACCAACCAACACCCATTTATTATGAACAAGACTAAACACTACGCAACTCTGTTTCTACTACTGGCCATGTCTATATTTACGCTGTCGTCATGTACAACCGACGACATGGATCAGGCTTACGACCTGAGCGGCTACTGGCAGGGTTCTATCTACGGCGACTACTACTCCAACCGATACAACAACACCTCAATCTATGACACGGAAATACAATTCGTGCAGAACGGAACATTCTCGACTGGCGGCACGGGAGTGGAGAGAGACTACGACAGATACGGACTCGTCAATGAGTGCGGCTTCGACTGGGAAGTCAGAAATGGCAGAATTTATATGGACTTCTATGATGGCTACCAAATAATAATACGCGATTACGAACTCTATTCAAGGGGCAACAGCCAAAGGTTCCGTGGCATTTTCGAGTCATATCGCACAGGAGAGCAACTGGCTACATTCGACCTGATTAAGACAAACTATTGGAGCAATTGGGCCAAGACGCATAATATGCAAACGCTGGAGCAAGATTCAACACAAACGACAGTAACCGAAAAGGACAACAAGCAATGAAGAAGATTGAAACAAAAGAACTGAACGACAATTTCATTGAGGCAATCGGCAAGGAGTGGATGCTTGTGACGGCCGGACGTGAGGGCAAGTACAACACGATGACTGCCTCGTGGGGCTGCATAGGATGGCTGTGGAACAAGCCTGTGGCCGTGATTTTCATACGTCCCGAACGCTACACTCACGAGTTTACAGAGCAGGACGTGCCCATCACACTGGCCTTTCTCGGTAACTCATCCGAGGCAAAACGGGCGTACAACTTCTGCGGTTCGAAATCCGGTCGCGACTTTGACAAGGCCAAAGAGACAGGACTGGAACCAATAGTGACCGAAAATGGCGGCGTAACGTTCCGTCAGGCACGGCTGACATTGGAGTGCCGCAAACTCTACAAGGACTGTTTGAAGCCCGAATGTTTCATCGACCAGAGCCTGACACAGTGGTACGGCCAGAAAGGCGGCTACCATGATGTGTATATTGTGGAGATTGAAAACGTCTATACAGAGCAATAGAAAACCAGAAGGAAACAGCGTACAAAACAAAGAGGGTGTGTCAAAACCCTGAATTATAAATAACAAGCCTCGCTGTATGCCGATATAAAGCCATACAGCGAGGCTTTATTTTTTCA
>CAVAQY010000088.1:0-8623 GCA_963590865.1 Bacteroidaceae bacterium
GGAGATTTCTCATAAGAGAAGGAACTAATTTATAGAACCACCCTTTAATAGTTTCTTTGTAACTTCGCATCCATGGCAACCATTCGGCAATAGCGAATGAGACTTGCCCATTTGCTATTACTGAATGGTTACTGCGGTTGGCAACTGCGGTGGTGAACTTCTGAAGCAAGGGCAAACTTAGCAGGTGCTGCATTCCGAAGGATTCCCGAACAAAATCCCGAACGAATCCCGAAGGCATCCCGAACAAATCCAGAACGAGAACAAGGTCAAAAATGAGAGGTTGTCACGGTTTTCGCAAGCGACATTTATGCCTCTTTATTTCGCCCTACGATTCCACGGAGCGTGAAGTAGAGCCATTCCTGCACCCGGAACAGCAGCCAGCAGGGCATGGGACGGAAACCGAAATGGCGGGTGAGACTGCGGTCGAGCAACCTACGGTCAATGCCTCGCCACACACGGCGTATCTCGTGCAAGCCACGGATGCGGTCACGACGGGGCAGCTCTCTGGAATGACAATGGTGGAAGAAACAGGTGTCGACTAGCACCCGCCACCGCACATTCTCATAACGCCGCAACACATCGAAACCAGCCCCGATGCGCAACAATTCACGTCTCATGCTCTCATTGGCACGAATGTGGTCGTAGCGGCGTGCGGTTGCACGGTGGGTGATTGAGTTTGCGTGCTGCCGATAGTAGTAGATGCCTTCGCAGAGCCTTACCTCCCGCGAGGCGAGATAGTGCAGCCGTGTGGTGTTGTCGTCGCTGTAGGCACGGCAACTGTCGTCATAGGGATGCTGGTCGTAGAGGTGCTTCCGGGCAATGTATATTCCATGAATGTCCCAGTTGAGACTTCTGTCAAACGCCTCGCGCCCCGTAAGCACCGGAAACGGCTGCATGGCATAGGGAACGGTGGGCTTGCCGTCGCCGCTGTGCCACATCATCACATTGAAAAGCACGCAGTCGGTCTGTGGAAAAGCCGCAAACACGCTGACGGCCTGTTGCAGAGCGTCGGGCGAAAAGCGGTCGTCGCTGTCGAGAAACGTTACGTAGCGACCCGTTGCGACCTTGAGACCCTGATTGCGGGCGTACGCCTGGCCGTGGTTGGAGTCGAGGGTAATCACCTCTATGCGGCGGTCACGCAAGGCATAGTTGCGGAGTATCTCCGGCGAAGAGTCGGTAGAACAGTCGTCAACGCACACTATCTGTATGTTGCCCAACGTCTGCTGAAGCAACGAGTCGAGACATTCGGACAGGAAAGGAGCCGCATCGTGTACGGCCACGAGCACGGTAACGTCAGTCATGCCGATGGTATTTTCGTTTGATTGCGTCCCATAGAGACGTCTTCTTATACATTAATATATAGAGGGACACACCGGCACTGGCCAGAATGGCCACGGCGCAACCGACAAGCGACACTACGGACGGCATGCGCAGAACGGCAAACGCATAGACGGCAATGCCGAGAGGATACTGTATGGCCATGTAGCGCACAACGGATGGCGACATACGGTAGCCGTAGCGCACACTTGCGTAGGTCACGACAATAATCAGGTCGAACAGGTGGGCTGCCGACAGAGCCGCCCCCGCACCCCAAAGACCGAACCAACGGTAACCGCAGATGACCAGAGCCACCATTGCCACATCGAAAGCAGACTCCAGCAGAAAGTAGGCACACGAGTCACCCTTGGCCAACGTTATGTACGCCACTGGTAGACTGGCTGCTTTGAGGTACATGGAGAACGTTGCAGCCTGTGCCATGGCCACCGCAGGAGCAAAGCTGCCACTGAACAACAGCGGAACAAACACCGGCAGCAGCACTATGAGCAGCGCAAGCATGGGCGAAACGAGCAGCAGGGAAACCTCCATCTGGCGGTTTGCCAGCAAGCAGACGGCCTCACGGTCGTGATTGACGGCCGAGAGACGGGGAAAATAGTCGGTCTCCATGGCCGAAAAGACCATGCCGGCATAGGTTATGGTGAGCATATAGCCGGCATTGTACAGTCCAACAGCGTCGAGACACCCCCATGCGTTGAGAAACGAGCGTATGGCCAGTTCGGCTCCGCTGCCCATTATTCCGGCCAGAACAAACGCCACACCGAGGCGCACCATGCCCATGCCCTCGCCCAACAGTCCCTTGGAACCGCGCAGATGCAGGGGATAGAGCCGCAGGGAGCAGCGTGCGGTGAGCACAAGAGTGGCCAGCGCAACGAGCAAAAGCACAGGCACAATGCCGCCCATGCCGTATTTCCAATAAAGAGGCACCGACACCACAAGCGCAGCTACAACGGTTCCAATCTGCGCCACGGCCAGATTGCCGAGGCGGCGCGACGCTTTGAGAATGGCAGTCTCACCGCCTGTGAGTGCCGTCATGGCCACTATAGGTGAGAGAAGTGCAAAGTCGAGGGTGTGGTCGCTTATGGAAAACACCCGGCTGAGCAGCGGCGACGCAAGCAGAAAGAGCAACATTCCAGCCAAGGCAGTCAACAGGACCCATCCTCGCACCACCCTCACGGTGCGCTCCATGGCTGCGGTGTCTCCGCATCCAAAGGCTTCAGACAAGTGGCGTACGGCACTAAACGACAGTCCGAGGTTGGTTGCCTGAGAAAAGAAGTTCATTGCCGTGGAGTAAATCGAAACCAGTCCCATGCCGGACGGGCCGAGAAGAACCGCCACGAACTTGTTGCGCACAAGATTGAGCAAGATGCCCAGCCCCTGCACGCCTCCGAACAGACCTGTGTATTTCAGAATATGACCGTATCCGTTGTTTCCCATTCTTACTTATGTAACGTAAAAATACTGGGGATTAGTACTTGCACGTGCCAAAATAAACGTTTTGAACAAAAACTGCGGTTGAAAGGGCGTAAAATACGGTACGCTGACGATAAAACGCACTACCTTTGTAAAAAACCGAAACGCAGTGTTTGCGTGATGAAAACTTACCCTACTACTGAACGATATAAAAAACAACTATTTAGCACTTCTATTGAAACAATGTTTACGAAATCAAAAACATCCAAGTCCCTGCTGCGGCACGGGAATCCACTCCGCTGGAAAAAGTCAAGTGCCGTTGCCGGCTTGCTTCTCTTCCCAATGCTAACGGCAATAGCCCAGACCTACATGTGGTATCCGGGACAGTTGGCTGCTTACAGACAGGCCAAACAAAAAGAAATATCGGAGGCACGGTGCGTCAACGTGGGCTATCCAGGCAACTTCAACCCGATTTGCAAGGTGGCTTACTTCAAGAGCAAGGCCGACGGCAAAGTAATCAAGGTGGAATACAAAGGCTCAATGCCGACGCTGTGGGGCAATCCTGAGGAATGGCAGGTAAGCCTTGACGGCAGCCACTGGAACATTCCCGAAAGCGACTCACGCAACACGGACAGGAACATACTGCCCGACGCTGACAAGGAAATCGTTGTGTCTGTGAAGCCAAAGAGCATCAAGGTGGTGAAGAACGCCACCGTCAGCGACGGCACAATAAAGATGAATTGGGGCGGAACTGTCATCGTTGACTTCCACGAACTGGAACTTGGGAATGTAACCCTCACGGTCAACGGTGCGGGCAGAATAGGTTTCTGGGCAGGAGAATCGGAAGAGGAAGCGATGAACGAGGACATGCTCATAGGCGAACAGACCGCCCTGCCAAGCTATACGCTGGACGGCAAGACGAAAACAATCACATTGCCCGACTACGCCGTGAGATTTCTGAAGATACGCACATCCAAATCGGCCACAATAACAGGAATTACATTCAACGCAAAGATGTGGCCGGTGGAACACCAGTTGCAGTTTGAGTGTTCCAATCAGCGCATAAACGCCATGTACAACACTGGAGTAAAGACGCTACACACCTCGCTTCACAACTTCTATCTCGACGGAGTGAAGCGCGATTTCCTGCCTTGGGCAATGGACGCAATGGTGAGTTCCTTGGGCGCAAATTATACTTTTGGCGACCGACAGGTGACACGCAACAGCATATCCATAGCCCTCATGCCGCCAAATCCCACGGAAAAGGACCTTGGAGTGGTTGACTATCCCCTGCACGCCATCATTGGGTTGGAGGACGACTACCAGAGGTTTGGCGATTTGAGCACTTCTCTGATGTACAGGGAACGCATAGAGCAACAACTCTCCTTCTATGAACAGATGATGAACCGTGACGGATTTATTGAAGCCAAAAGACCTGCATGGGGATTCATCCCCGGATGGAACGTTCAGAACGGACCGGACAAGTACGGCACGGCTTGCTATCCGCAGATATTGCTGTACTTGAACTTCAAGATTGGAGCACAGTTTGCAAAGAGATGGGGAGACAACCAGAAAGCCAAGCATTACGAGACGCTTGCCAAGAATCTTTCGGACAAGATAAAGAAGGCTTTCTGGGACAACGGGCGGAAAGCGTTTGTCAACGGCTACAAATCCAATGGAGAAAAGGATACGAGAATATCCCACCAGGCGCAGATTATCGGTGTGATAGCCGGACTGTATCCAGCGAAACACTACGACTATCTCTTCGACAAGCTGCTGCCCACGCTGCCCCACTACTACAGCGACGTCAGCTATGAGAAAGGTTACGATGCTCTGGCTTTCACCAAGGCAGGCAAGACCGCACGGTTGTACACTCTGCTGGACAAGGTCTGGGGGAAATGGATTGACGACGGCGGCGTGCGCTATCCGGAAAACTTTTACATAGGTGCTCCACGCAGCAAGCAACTCACGTTCTATAACCGTCCCTACGGCATGAGTCTCTGTCATGGAGCCAACGGTGTGCCCCCGGTAATCTTCGTCTTGAGAGGCATATTCGGTTTCCAGGTGAAGGGCAACGGCTCTTATACCTTGTCCCCCAACCTCGTAAACATGGATTGGGCGAAAGGACGCATCCCTGTAAAGGAAGGATACATAGAAGTAGAACTCCAGAAAGGAAAAGCTCCAGTAGTACGTGCTCCAAAGGGATGCTGCGTCAAGGTGCTGAAATAGCGACTTGAGGCTCTAAGAAACACAACAGAAACACAGAAATAACCGTTTTCGAAAACGAGAGGCTTGTTGTGCACAAACGGACGGTTTGCGACATACTGACCAACAAATCTTGCCGTAGCAGCGGTGAAAATGTTTAGGACAACATTGCAAAATAACGGCAAAAAGCACTACCTTTGCACCACGAGAAAACAACAACAGTAGAAATATGGACGATTATCACGCGGATTGTTTCAAACAATAGGCGGTGAGGACGCTCGCAAAGGCCAGTCCCCACTGTCGCTTTTTTTGGAGATTTGGCTAATGAGAACATACTGGAACACTAACGGTGGGCTGAAAGCTATGGAGGAGTGGCAGCCCAATTGCTGGGTACAGGTGACGTGCCCGACGGAAGAAGACCTCCAAGACCTCGAAGACAGGTTTCACATTCCCGACTATTTTCTGTCAGACATAAGCGACACCGACGAGCGTGCCCGATACGAGTACGACGACGGTTGGATGCTCATAATCCTGCGTATTCCGTACGTAAAGGAGATACGCTCGCGCACACCCTACACCACCGTGCCGCTCGGCATCATACACAAACGCGACGTGACCATCACCGTCTGCTACTACGAAACCAACATGATGATAGACTTCGTGAGCTTCCAGCAGAAGCGCGGCGAAGGGTTTACCGACTATGTTGACATGATTTTCCGCCTGTTCCTCTCCTCCGCCGTGTGGTATCTGAAGCGCCTGAAGCAGATAAACAACCTCATAGAGAAAGCCAAGCGCAACCTTGACCGCGAGGTGAACAACGAGTCGCTCATAGGACTGAGCCGCCTGCAAGACTCACTCACGTATTTCATCACCTCCATCCGCGGCAACGAGACTCTGCTGTCTAAGCTGAAATTCAAGCTGCAGATAGACGAACTGGACGCTGACCTCATAGAAGACGTCAACATCGAGATGACTCAGGCTAGGGAAACCACCAACATCTACTCGGACATCCTTGAGTCAACCATGGACACATACTCAAGCATCATCAACAACAACATGAACACCGTGATGCGAACGCTCACGTCGGTGTCCATCATACTGATGTTCCCCACGCTGATAGCCAGCCTTTTCGGCATGAACCTCATCAACGGCATGGAGTCAAGCCCCTACGGCTTCGCCATAGCCATGGTGCTGTCGGTGGCCATCTCCGGACTTTTCTGGTGGGTATTCCGCCACAAAAGGCTCATTTAAGGGCAAAAAGGCTAAAAAATCACAGCGCGTTTAGGCCAATAAAATATTTTTTATTAAGTTTGTGCCAAATAATTTTTCAAATAGAAACCACAAACAAAAATCTTAAGATAATGGACTCGCAAGAAAAAAACCTCGAAACGGGTGTGGCTGAAGAGCTGAACAAGACTGAAGAAACAGCAGCAAACGCTCCGGCAGCACAGGCGGAAGCAATCGAACAGAACTCCGTGGCAGGCGAAGCATCCGCTGAAGAAAGCGCAGCGGAAACACCGGAAGCATTGGCTGAAGCTGGCGTAGAAAACGAGGAAAAGGCTTCCTTGGAGCAGCCAAAGGCATACACGTCAAAGAAAGAGATACTCGAAAGGGTGAAGGAAATAGCCCACAGCGACGAAGTTCCCGACAAGAACGAAGTGGACTACCTCAAGACTTCTTTCTACAAAATGCACACGGCTGAGCGCGAGGCCCAGATGAAAGCATTTCTTGAAGGAGGCGGCAATCCGGAGGAATACACCTTCACGCCCGACGAAGACGAGGAAGCGTTCAAGGCCGAAATGGGCATCGTCAGAGAGAAGAGAGCCAAACAGTTCAAGGAGCAGGAAGAGGAAAAGGAAGCCAACCTTAAGAAAAAGCTCGAAATAATAGACAAGATAAAGGCCATGGTCACCTCGCCTGAAGACGCCAACAAGTCGTTCCAGGAGTTCAAGTCGCTGCAACAGCAGTGGAAAGAGATAAAGAGCGTGCCGCAAGCCAAAGCCAACGAGCTGTGGCGCAACTACCAGCTGTATGTAGAGCAGTTCTACGACCTGATCAAGCTCAACAGCGAGGCCCGCGAATACGACTTCAAGAAAAACCTGGAGAAGAAAATACAACTCTGTGAGGCCGCAGAGAAGCTGGCTGAGGAAGAAGACGTGATAAGCGCATTCCACCAGTTGCAGAAGCTGCACCAGGAGTATCGTGAGACAGGACCTGTGGGCAAGGAACAGCGCGAGGAAATCTGGACAAGGTTCAAGGCCGCTTCCACCGTAATAAACAAGCGTCACCAGCAACACTTCGAGGCAATAAAGGCCAAGGAAGAGGAAAACCTCGCGCGCAAGACAGAACTGTGTGAAAAGGTAGAGGCCATAGTTGCCGAGGAAAACAAAGGCTCCGGCGACTGGGAGAAGCACACAAAGCAGATTGTAGAGATACAAGGCGAGTGGAAAAAGATAGGCTTTGCCCCCCAGAAGATGAACATCAAGATATTCGAGCGCTTCCGTGCCGCATGCGACAAGTTCTTCACCAGCAAGGCAGAGTTCTACAAAGAACAGAAAGAAACATTCAAGGCCAACGCCGAAAAGAAGCGTGAACTCGTGGAAAAGGCCAACGCCCTGAAGGACAGCACCGACTGGAAATCCACCTCGGAGAAACTCATGGGCCTGCAAAAAGAGTGGAAAACAATAGGTTTCGTGCCGAAGAAACAGGGCGACCAACTCTGGGCAGACTTCCGTGCCGCCTGCGACGCATTCTTCGACGCACGCAACGCCGCCACATCCGGTCAGCACAGCGAAGAAAGAGCCAACCTTGAAAAGAAGAGAGAAATAATAGACCGGCTCAAAACCGTGGCCGCCGAAGGAGGCGAAAACGTACAGGAAACCGTGCGCAAACTGGTTGACGAGTACAATTCCGTCGGACACGTGCCCTTCAAAGACAAGGACAAGGTCTATGAAGCCTACAGGGCTGTGCTCGACCAACTTTACAGCGAACTGAACATAACCATAGCACGCCGCAAACTGTCTGAGTTCAAGAACCACATAAAGAACGCCGCAGGACACGGAGACGGCTCCCTGGACAGCGAGAGAGGAAAACTGCAACGTCAGTATGAACTTCTGAAAAACGACGTGCAGACCTACGAAAACAACCTTGGCTTCCTCAATGCATCAAGCAAGAAAGGCAACAGCCTGATTGAGGAGATGAACCGCAAAGTGCAGAAGCTCAAGGACGAAATGAACCTCGTGCGCGAAAAGATAAAGGCCATAGACCAACAGGCAGACAAAGACTGACTTTCTGCAAGAAAAAGACAGTCTTTCGGACACGCATCGAACATTAATCAAGCAATTATTGAACATCAGCAGAAAAAGTAGGCCAAAAATTTTGTTGTTACAGGAATAAGCACTACCTTTGCATCGCAATTCGAAAGGAATTCGGATGCATCTTATTGGGATATGGTGTAATGGTAACACTACAGATTCTGGTCCTGTCATTCTTGGTTCGAGTCCGAGTATCCCAACATAAAAAAAAAGGGAATTTGCTTTTTGCAAGTTCCCTTTTTTATTTTCCCCAATGTTGAGTGCCCACAGGAGGGCTCACCCGACAAACATGGGGGATTACGGGTCAGCGGATATCCTCGGTTGGTGACACCAGGTAATCAGGAATAAAGTGTAGC
>CAVAQY010000089.1:0-8453 GCA_963590865.1 Bacteroidaceae bacterium
GGTCGAGTTGCAGTTTGAGGAGTTCTTTCTGCATCTCCACGTTTCTGTTGCCCTGTCGGATGACAATGTGGCTGTAGTAGAGGCAGAGATATATAATGGTGAGCAGGGTGGCGCAAATGGTACACACATAGAGCCGTACCCAGTAGATTTCTTCTCCACCATCGTAGATGCTGTTGACAACATTCTCGAAAACAACGGCAATGAGCACGTTGGCAACAAGCATCGCCCCACTGTGCAGGAAAAACATCGCAAAAGAAGGATGCTCCCAACCCAACCGCTGTTTTTTACGCAGCCGACCGTCGAGCAACAGCCTGCGTATCAGATTGGACACGGAGAGCGATGCCAACACATAGAGCGCACAGTAGCAAAGGTCGAACATGAAGTCATCCCATCCGTAGGGGTACTTATTCCATAGCTCATCGCTTGCAATAATCCACCACAGGAGGTAGTTAATCACCAATGTAGTGCAGGATATGATGCTCCAGTTTTTCAGGAAATACCTTATTCCATTCATTACCTTGTCTTTTTTTATTTTGTAAAGTTACACATAATTGCTGATGGATGGAGCAAGAAATTTGGCGAAACGGAAGAAATGGGGCATGGAGTGAATAAACAGGACGATTGATATACCCCTTCTCATCTCATTCTTGCCATATAAAACTTCATCTCCGAATTTTTCCGCTTCACGCAGTTTCTGATTGTAGGTGGAAGGAAATGACGGTAGCTTTGCATAAGTTTTATAAAAAATCACAATCGCATATAGATAACAAAAAAATGAAGAAGACTCATATTCTTATTCTATCGTTCCTTTGCGCCATGTGCCTTGTGGCGTGCAAGGACAAAGGGGCAGAACAAGGAAACGCTATTCAAGGTAACAAGCAATGGAAAACAATGGTGGTGAAACTGAGCGATACAGAAGTGAAGCAACTTTTCTCTGCCTCCATACAAGGCAGGCAGGATATAGAAATCCGCCCTCAGGTGCAGGGTAAGATAGTGTCGGTATGCGTGAAGGAAGGCGAGCAGGTGCGACAGGGGCAGACGCTCTTCGCCATTGATGCCGTGCCTTTCCGTGCTGCCTTGGCGCAGGCTTCGGCTCAGGTGCGTGCGGCACAGGCATCGGCAGCATCAGCAAAGCTAAAATATGAGAGCTGCAAACATCTGTTTGAAAACAAGGTGGTGTCTAACCACGAATTGCAGTTGGCATACAACACATGGCTTGACGCACAGGCACAGGTGGCGTTGGCTCGCGCTGCGGAAATGAGTGCGAGGAACAATCTTTCTTATACCGCGGTGAAGAGCCCAAGCAATGGCGTGGTGGGCATGTTGCCCTTTCGCCAGGGTGCTTTGGTTGGACCTGATACGACGCAACCGCTTACTACAATCTCTGACAATTCTACGATGTACGTCTACTTCTCGATGGACGAGAACCAGTTGCTCGGTCTCTTGAGGAAATACGGCTCTATGGAGAATACAATTTCGCAGATGGATGCCGTAGGCTTGCAGTTGAGCGATGGCGACATGTATAATGTGCAGGGCAAGGTGGCAAGCATTAGCGGCCTCATCAACAAAAGCACAGGCAGTGTTTCCCTGCGTGCCGACTTTGCCAATCCCAACCGCTTACTGCATAGCGGGGCAACAGGCAATGTCGTGATGAAACAGCAATACAAGGATGTGATTGTCATTCCCCAAACGAGTACTGTAACCTTGCAGGACAAACTCATCGTTTACCGTGTGGTGAACGGCAAGACTGTTTCTACCGCTGTGACCGTTGCGCCTTATAATGACGGCAGAACATATATCGTGCAAAGCGGACTGAAGCCAGGCGACGAGATTGTTGCCGATGGAGCAGGAATGGTGCAAGAAGGAATGGAGGTAAAGTAAATGAAGAAAGGAAATATTTTTATCAAGCGTCCGGCGATGGCGATTTCCGTCAGCATCATCATGTTGGTGGCGGGCATCATATCGCTTTTCAATCTCCCCGTGGAGCAGTATCCCGACATTGCGCCTCCTACGGTGTATGTGAGCACTAGTTATACGGGTGCCGATGCTGATGCCGTGATGCAGAGCGTGGTGATGCCGTTGGAGGAGGCTATCAACGGTGTGGAGAACATGATCTATATGAACTCCAATGCCAGCAACGATGGTTCGGCTTGGATTCAGGTGTATTTCAAGCAAGGCACTTCCCCCGACATTGCGGCGGTCAACGTGCAGAACCGTGTGGCTAAGGCGCAGGGGCTGCTGCCTGCCGAGGTGACTCGCGTGGGCGTGAGCACGGAGAAGCGTCAGAACAGTTACTTGAAGATTGGCGGTCTCGCTTGCGACAATGGCAAGTACGACGAGAACTTCATTGCCAATTATCTGGAGATAAACGTTTTCCCCCGTCTTAAACGCGTGGAGGGCGTGGGCGACGTGCAAGCCTACAGCAGCACCTACGCCCTGCGGGTGTGGATGAAGCCCGACGTGATGGCGCAATACGAACTGGAACCTGCCGATGTGAACAATGCCATCAACCGCCAGAGCTTCGTTGCTGCCGTGGGTTCGCTCGGCGAACAGAGCAAGAATGCCTTCCAGTACTCCATCAAGTACAAGGGCAGATACGCCGATGTAAGGCAGTTTGAGGACATCGTGCTGAAGACCGACAAGGACGGAAACGTGCTCCATCTGAAGGACGTGGCAAAGGTGGAACTGGGTGCCACCGCCTACAACTTCCGGGGCACCATCGACGGCAAGCCCGGAGTCACCTTCCTTGTCTATCCTGTGGCGGGCGTGAACATGACGGAGGTCAACAACACCATCAATAAGGAGTTGGAGGAGATGAAGGCGGAGTTGCCCAACGGCTTGAAGTTTGTCACCTTCCAGGATACCAACGACTTCCTCTTCGAGTCTATCCACGAGGTGGTGGAGACCTTGGTTATCGCCATTCTGCTCGTCATCTTGGTGGTATATTTCTTCCTGCAAGACTTCAAGAGCACGCTCATTCCGTCGCTCTCCATCATCGTCTCGCTGGTGGGAACGTTCGCCTGCCTAACGGTAGCAGGATTCAGCATCAACATCCTTACGCTCTTTGCCCTGGTGCTTGCCATCGGTACGGTGGTAGACGATGCCATCGTGGTGGTGGAGGCGGTCCAGGCGAAATTCGACATTGGATACAAGTCGCCTTACCTTGCCACCCGCGATGCGATGGGCGATGTGACGATGGCGGTCATCTCTTGTACGCTGGTCTTCATGGCGGTGTTTATTCCTGTCACCTTTATGGGCGGAACGGCTGGTGTGTTCTACACCCAGTTTGGCGTGACGATGGCTACGGCAGTGGGCCTCTCTATGGTGAGTGCCTTGACGCTTTGTCCTGCCCTCTGCGCCCTGATGATGCGCCCTGCATCGGGCACGAAGAGTGCGAAGAGTTTCAATGGCCGTGTAAAGGCGGCTTACAATGCCACCTACAGTGCCTTGCTCGCAAAATACAAGAAAGGCATCGTGTTCTTCTTCCGTCGCCGTTGGCTGGCCTGGGCTGGTATGGCGATAGGCATTGTGCTCTTCGCTATCCTCGTAGCCACCACCCGCACGGGGCTCGTCCCGCAGGAGGACAAGGGATTTGTGCAGATGATGGTATCTGCCTCTCCCGGTACTTCGCTGGAGGAGATGGACAAGATAATGACCCGTGTGGAGAATGTGGTAAAGGCTCAACCGGAGGTGGCTAGTTACTCGCGCATCGACGGCTTCGGTGGCGGAACAGGCTCGTGCTACGGTTCCATTTTCCTGACCATGAAGAAATGGGGAGAGCGCAAGGGCGACGAACATAGCGTGGGTGCGCTCATCGGCAGACTGCAAGCCGAAACGGCAAACATCCGGGAGGCAAGTGTCTTTTGCATGGAGGACGCGATGATTCCGGGCTATGGCGAGGGCAATGCCATCGACCTCAACTTGCAGGACCGCACGGGTGGCGATATGAAGGTGTTCTATGGCTACGCACAGAAGTTTCTCATGGCACTCAACGAAAGACCGGAGATAGCGATGGCGTTTTCTTCCTATAGCATCAACTTTCCTCAATACCAGGTAGAGGTGGATGCGGCAAAGTGTGAGCGTGCAGGCTTGTCCTCGCAAGGCGTGCTCGATGTGCTTGGCGGATATACGGGTGGTACGTATGTGTCTAATTTCAATAAGTTCGGCAAGGTGTACCGCGTAATGTCGCAGGCTTCACCGGAATATCGGCTGGATGAGTTTGCCCTCAACCGTATGTTCATCCGCACGGACGACGGCATGGCCCCTATCAGCCAGTTTGCTACTCTCCATAAGACTGTGGGCGCAGAGGGTGTCAACCGCTTCAATCTCTACAGTTCCATTGCCGCCAACGTGGACGTGGCCGAGGGCTATTCCACGGGCGAGGCTCAGCAGGCCATCAAGGAGGTAGCGGAGCAGACACTGCCTCGTGGCTATTCTTACGAGTATGGCGGCATAGCCCGTGAGGAAGCCGAACAGAGCGGCAATTCCACCGTGGTGGTGTATGGCCTGTGCATCATGCTCATCTATCTAATATTGGTGTGCCTCTACGAGAGTTTCCTGGTGCCTTTGGCAGTTATCCTGGCAGTACCGTTCGGACTGATGGGCAGTTTCCTCTTTGCCCGACTCTTCGGCTTGGAGAACAACATCTATCTGCAGACGGGTGTCATTATGCTCATCGGCTTGCTTGCCAAGACGGCGATTCTGATTACCGAGTTTGCATCAGAGAGAAGGCGCAAGGGCATGGGCATCGTGGAGTCGGGGTACAGTGCGGCAGTAGCCCGTTTCCGTCCTATCCTCATGACGGTGATGACGATGGTTATCGGTATGCTTCCGCTCGTATTCTCTTCAGGAGCCGGTGCCAATGGCAACAGAGCTTTGGGTACAGGTGTCGTGGGCGGCTTGCTCTTCGGCACACTGGCGCTGGTGTTCGTCACTCCAGTCTTCTTCATCGTGTTCCAATGGCTGCAGGAGAAGACACACAGGTAACAGCCGCGCCTTTGCACGTTACAAAGAAATCGGCAACGAGATGAAACGCAAACTGGTGAAAAGTACTGGGAGCACCTTCAAGAAATAAGCCCCAAGGCATTTCCTGATAATACGGTGAGGTGATTTGTAGCTGTAAACACTACAAATCACCTCAGTTTTTTAAAACGCAATGCAAAAACAGAACCTACCAGTTGTCCATTCCACGTACCGAGTCTCTAGCATTGCCTATCTAAGGTGAACAGACAACCCATTAATCCCAAGGCGGTCATTATAGATTGAAGATGGACAATGCATTCATCTTTTCTTGTGACAAATCCAATGCACGTACGTTCGTTGCTCAATGCACGTACGTTCGTTGCTCAATGCACGTACGTTCGTTACCTAATGCACGTACGTTCGTTGCCTAACGCACGTACGTTCATTTTATCATGAAGGTTGCTTTGTTTTTCCTTGAAGGTTTAGCGAACAGCAATAAAGGGACGTAAAATACATTAAACGCGTTATAGAGCAGACCTTCGGAGAAGCTGGAAAGCACTGATGGCGAAATCAAAATCTTGAACTACATGAATCTCCCGTCGATGTTGTAGAGTTCTGTGGCGGGCAACACGAAATTACCATTTCCACACAAATGAGGATTTCACGGGAAAGGAGACGGACGTAACTTTGCAGCCGTAAAAATACAACGCAAAAAGTCCATGCTCTTACTTTCCCTATTGCTTGCCACAGCACCCACTGAGGCCGACTCGCTCCGCCAGTTCAACATAGAAGAAGCCGTGGTGGTGGCTTCGCCCAAAGAAACAAAACAACTGCGCCGCCAACCGCTGAGCGCATCGCTCTTCAGCGCCGACGAGATGAAAGCGCGTCACGTAAGTTCGGTGAAAGACCTCTCCGCCTCAGCCCCCAACTTTTATATGCCCTCCTACGGAAGCCGACTCACTTCAGCCGTTTACATCCGCGGTATCGGGTCGCGCATCAACACGCCCGCCGTGGGACTCTATGTGGATAACGTGCCGTACATCGACAAGTCGGCCTACGACTTCGCCTTCAACGGCGTGGAACGCGTGGATGTACTGCGCGGACCACAAGGCACGCTCTACGGACGCAACACGATGGGCGGACTCGTACGCGTGTTCACCGCCGACCCCATCACGCACCACGGCACAGAACTCTCTGCCGGATGGACATCGCGCACTGGCGGACGACGCGTTTCTGCCCTCACCTTCCTCCACCCCAACGACCGTATGGGCATCAGCCTCAACGCCTACTACAACGGAGCGAACGGCTTTTACCGCAACGCCTATAACGGGAATAAGCAGGACGCTTCGGAAGCCGGCGGCGGCCGCGTACGTTGGTCGTGGAAAGCATCGAACGTGGTGAAACTCGACTGGACTGCGCAGTATGAATACAGCGACGAGAAAGCCTGCCCGTATTTCCTCACCGGCACTGTGGCAGACAAAGAGTTTACCGCCAATGCCGAAGGCGACGTACTTTCGCAGAACCGCCCCAGTTCGTATCGCCGCAGCTTGTTCAACACCGGCCTTGGCGTGGAGCACCGCCTCAACAAACTGGTGCTCACTTCCATCACTTCTTACCAGCACCTCACGGACCGCATGTTCATGGATCAGGACTTCACCTCATCCGACATCTTTTCCCTTGAGCAGCGGCAGTACATGAACACCTGTTCGGAAGAAATTGCACTGAAGAGCCGCGACCCGCAAGCCCGCTGGCAATGGACTACGGGAGCCTTCGCCATGTACCAATACCTTCGCACGGGTTGCCCCGTGACGTTCTATGCCGACGGTGTGGCGATGCTCAATGCCCAACTGGCAACGGCCATGCCCACACGCCCTGCCATAGACCTGGCATTTACGGGCAACACACTGCCTTTCAATGCCCGTATGGTCACCCCCTCAACCAATGTTGCACTCTTCCACCAAAGCACCATCAACGACCTTTTTGTGCGCCGGCTCTCCCTTACCCTCGGCCTGCGCATCGATTACGACTACCGTTCGCTGCGCCTCACTGCCGACAACGGCGCCACTGCCCTACCCTACCACTTCGGCATGAGCATGGGGCAAAGCATGAGTTTCAACACCGACCTCTCCGCCGACGCTTCTTTTTCCGGAAAACTCCGTCACGACTCTTGGCAAGTGCTTCCCAAAGCAGCGATTTCCTACACCCTTCCCCGCGAATTGGGCAACGTATACTTCAGCGTGAGCAAAGGCTACCGCTCGGGCGGCTACAACATTCAAGCTTACTCCGACCTTAGTCAAACAACGCTCCGCCGCGCCATGATGCTCGGCGTGAAGGACTACAGCATTGCCTCCATCAACAGTCTCCCCCTACCCGATGCCCAAAAGCAAGGAGCTATCCAGGGCATGAGCTCGGTACTCGATGCGCAAATTCCAGCCGAAGCAGACCTTTCTTCACTTTACTACAAGCCAGAATATACATGGAGCTACGAGTGGGGGCTTCACCACGACCTGGCCGGCAAAACGCTCCAACTCGACCTTTCGGCCTTTTACATGAAAACACGCGACCAGCAACTTGCCCGCTTTGCCGAAAGCGGACTCGGACGCGTGATGGTCAATGCCGGACGCAGCCGTAGCGTCGGTGCGGAATTGGCTTTGCGTTCGTTGCTGTGGCACGAACGGTTGACGCTCAGTGCGTCCTACGGTTACACGCGCGCCACCTTCACCGCCTACGACCTCGGCACACAGACTGCCACCGGCGAACGTGTCGACTACACGGGCAACCGCGTACCCTTTGTGCCGGAACACACCTTTACCGCCGCTGCCGACCTTCGTCAACCTCTCGCCCACTCCTTCTTCCGCGCAGTGAGCATAGGAGCCGACGTGAAAGGAGCAGGTTCCGTGATGTGGGACGAGGCCAACACATTCAGCCAAGGTTTCTACGCTACACTCGGTGCACGCATTGGCATTGAGGTGGCGGGCGGTGCAAGTCTTGAACTTTGGGGACAGAACCTTACAGCAAACCGCTACGCCTCCTTCTCGTTCGACAGCATGCAGCACCGCTTTGCACAGTACGGGCAACCGCGACACTTCGGCGCCGACCTTCGCGTGAAGTTCTAAGCTAATATGCTCGTATAGTTGCATTTTAGAGTTAAACTTTCCGTTGAATCTTCTATTTCCAAAATATTTGGTAGCTTTGCACTTACTTGTAAAATATTGCGCAATATACAAGAGCGTAAAATATGCAGGTATCAGTAATACAACCGTTGGAGGAAATGACAGATATCGGAATAACAGACATAGAACAGGAGCAACTCACCTCTCTCTTGGCCAAGCATCCAAAAGTGAAGCGAGCTATTGTCTATGGTTCCAGGGCTAAGGGAAGCAATAGGCGCTTTTCCGATATAGACATGACCCTATTCGGAGATGAGCTGACCCAACAAGACCTCTGTCGTATCGCCATACAGATTGACGACCTGCTCCTACCCTACGAGT
>CAVAQY010000090.1:0-8447 GCA_963590865.1 Bacteroidaceae bacterium
AACGTAACTCATGATATTTTATTGTTTGTACGGCGGTAATTTATAGAACCGCCCGTCAGCAAAAATACGCCAATTATTTGATAATGCAGACAAAAATGGCTATTTTTGCAAGTGTGACGGGCGGTGCGTGTAAGAAAAACGTCGGTTGGCGGAACCGTCTGCGCACGACTGTCTCTTCAAGAGCTAACCTAAATTATGGACTCAAAACAGATTTTGGATTTCCTGCGTGCCGTAGTGGCCAACAACAACAGGCCGTGGTTTGCGGAACACAAGGATGAATACATGGCCGTAAAGGCCGAGTTTGAACGTGGTGTTGCCCAAGCCATTGAACGCATTTCAGGCTTTGACGCTACAGTTGCCCACATTACGGTGAAAGACGCAACCTACCGCTTCTATCGTGATACGCGTTTCTCTCCCGACAAGTCTCCATACAAGAACCACATGGGAGCCTACATCGCCGCACACGGCAAGAAAGCACTCCACGGTGGCTACTATCTGCATCTTGAACCCGACCATTGTCTGTTGGCCTGCGGCAACTATTGGCTTCCTACCAACATTCTCAATTCCTGTCGCAACGAGATAATGGCTAACACCGACAGTTGGCTTGAATGTGTGCAGTCGGATGAGTTTCTGAAATACTACGGAGCCGACGAAAAGGCCACGTGGAACGACCCTCAAGGCTTTGGCCTGGAACGGTTGAAGACGTGTCCGTCGGGCTTTCCGCGCGACTATGAACATATCAGTTACCTGCGCATGAAGGACTATTGCTGTTGGCATCGTGTGGCCGAAGACTTCTTCATGGGCAACAAATGGCTCGACACTATGGAGAAAATGTTCAGGGCGGCCAAGCCTATGATGGATTTCGTAAACGAAGTCATTGACGACTACGAATGAAAACCGTGGCGGTTCCGTGGAGTAGCCATGGCGGATATTCGGCGTAACCGTGACAAACAGAAATCGGAAACATCACATTATTTACATACATCAAAGACTAACTATTATGCTTAAACAACTATTCTTATTGTCTGCTCTGCTGTGCCCAGCGGTCATGCCGACCGATGTTTCGGCCAAGCAAACCAAGGGAGCGGCGAAGCCAGTATGGCAAGACCCGGAGGTGAACGAGCAAAACCGTGAACCTCGACGTGCCAGTTTCTTTGCCTTTGAAAGCCGCGACTTGGCGTCAAAGGGCGACAAAAGCAGTTCTAAACGCTACCTTTCGATGGAGGGAAAGTGGAAATTCCACTTCGCCAAGAACTACAACGAGAGGCCGCAAGGCTTCTACAAAACCGACTTCAACGACGGGCAATGGGTGGATTTCTCCGTACCCGGACTGCTTGAAATAAACGGTTATGGTGACAGAACCTACAGAAATTCGGGCTATGCCTGGTCGACTACCTTTGAGAGCAACCCGCCTTTCATCAGCGAAACCAACAACTATGCGGGTTCTTTCCGCCGCAGTTTCGACCTTCCGGAAGGATGGAAAGGCGAGAAAATATGTCTGCATGTGGGTTCCGCAACGAGCAATCTCATGCTGTGGGTCAACGGAAAATACGTTGGTTACAGTGAGGACAGCAAGGTGGCAGCCGAGTTTGACATTACCAAATACCTCAAGTCGGGCAAAAATCTGATTGCCATGCAGGTGATGAGATGGTGCGACGGCTCTTATCTGGAGGACCAGGACTTCTGGCGTTTCACCGGAATAGCACGCGAAGTTTATCTCTATGCAAGCCCGAAGAGTCACGTTTCCGACATAAAGATAACGCAAGACCTGACCGAAGGCTACACCACAGGCAGTTTGACATACGACATAACCACCACAACGGCCAAGGGTGCTACGCTCGACGTGGAACTCCTTGACGCGGAAGGACGGCAAGTGGCCGGTGCAAAGGACGTGGACGCTGCCTCCGGAAAAGGCTCTCTGACTGTGAAGGGTGCTAAAGGATGGACGGCCGAGACACCGTATCTGTACTCTCTGTTCATCACTCTGAAGCGTGGAGGCGAGACTTTGGATGTCATAAAGCAAATGGTTGGTTTCCGCAACATAAAGATTGACGGCGGCCAACTGCTTGTCAACGGCAAACCGGTGCTGATAAAAGGTGTGGACAGACACGAACTGGATCCCGACGGAGGATATGTAGTGAGCGTTGAGCGTATGATAGAGGACATAAAGATAATGAAGAGCCTCAACATCAATGCCGTCCGCACTTGCCATTACCCGGATGATCCGAGATGGTACGACCTGTGCGACAAGTACGGACTGTATGTCACAGCCGAGGCAAACATCGAGTCGCACGGTATGGGCTATGGAGACAAGACCTTGGCCAAGCGCGACGACTTTGCCAAAGCCCATATAGAGCGCAACCAGGCCAATGTGTCGCTGTTCAGAAACCATCCGTCCATAATTGTGTGGAGTCTTGGCAACGAAGCCGGATACGGACCTAACTTCGAGAAAGCCTACGACTGGATTAAGCAGAGCGACACCACACGCCCCGTGCAGTATGAACAGGCGGGACAAACCGGCAAGACCGACATATTCTGCCCGATGTATTACGACTACAAACGCTGCGAGCAATATGCTCAAAACGACAATCCGCGTCCGCTCATACAGTGTGAATATGCTCACGCTATGGGCAACTCGATGGGCGGATTCAAGGAATATTGGGACCTTGTGCGCAAGTATCCAAAGTATCAGGGCGGCTACATATGGGACTTCGCCGACCAGGGACTTCGCGACAAAAGCCCCATTACAGGCAAGGAAATCTTCACCTATGGAGGCGACTATGGCCGATACCCTGCCAGCGACTACAACTTCAACTGCAACGGTATCATCGCTCCCGACCGCCGTTTGAATCCTCATGCACATGAAGTGCAGTACTACTATCAGAATGTCTGGGTGGAAGACAAGGGCATAAGTCAAGGAGCCTTTGAGGTTTACAATGAGAACTTCTTCAAGACACTTGACGATTTGGCTTTGCAAGTGGAGCTTGTGGCAGGCAACAACAAACGGACTGTCAGCGTGCAACTGCCGTCAGTACAACCGCAAGAGCGCAAGACTGTGGCCAGCGGTGAGTTGAAAGCTGCGGCTGAACAGCTGGCTAAGGACAATCCAAACTGTGAGTTGCTGGCCAATTTCAGCTTTGTTACCAAGGCGGAGCAGCCGCTTGTGGGCAAAGGGCAGTGCATGGCGCGCCAACAGTTTGTGCTCCGTCCATACACATTCCCTACCATTGCTTCGTTTACCAAGTCTGCTGCAACGCCAAAGACTGCCGTTCCCGAGATGCACGAAACCGTTTCGTGCATCGTAATGTCGGCCAACGGTACTGACGTAACCATCGGCAAGCAGTCGGGACTGGTTGACTATCTTGATGTGAACGGCCAGGCGATGCTTGTTGACCGCCGCAGTATAGCTCCCGAATTTTGGCGTGCTCCCACCGACAACGACTATGGCGCAAGGCTTCAGACGAAGAACGGTGTGTGGAAACAGCCCGAGATGAAGCTCAAGACTCTGACGGACAGTGTGGCCGACGGTTGCCGTAGCGTAAAGGCTGTGTTCGAGATGCCTTCGGTAAAGGCTGAACTTACCGTGACATATACGCTCAATCCAAAGGGAGAACTTGTGGTGAACCAGCGCATGACAGCCGACAAGGAAGCCAAGATGCCCGACATGTTCCGCTTCGGCATGCAGTTGCAGATGCCAAAGGCTTATGACCGCATAAACTATTATGGCCGCGGACCTGTGGAAAACTATTCTGACCGCAAGTCCAGCCAGTTCATCATCAACGAAGACACCGACATTGCCGGACAGTATTTCCCCTACGTACGTCCGCAGGAGAGCGGCAACCACACCGACATCCGTTCGTTTGCCGTCTACAGCAAGGCCTCCGGCACAGGCTTGGAGTTTGTGTCAGATGCTCCGATGGAGTGCAGCGCGCTCAACTATCTGGTGGAAGACCTTGACGACGGCGACGTGAAAGAGCACGTTTGGGGACATCACAGCGGTGACCTCGTGCCTCGCAACCTTGCCCAGGTACACATCCAGAAGGCGCAGAGCGGACTCGGTTGTGTCAACAGTTGGGGAGCCGTGCCGTTGCGACAGTATCGTCTGCCCTACGGCGATTATGATTTCACGTTTGTCATCAAACCATTCAAGAAGAATTGAAACGGTTAATATACACGACAATAGCGGCGCTGGCGGTGCCGCTATTGTCTTTTTCCCAAACTGACAGTTCTGCTTACTCCGTGGCTAAAGTCCACCGGCAGCAGTCGTTCGGGCGGTCTGTGCCTCACGGTGACTACAGCGGTATAGCCTATATGGGCAACGAACGCTATGCTGTGGTCAGCGACAAGTCGGTCACTGACGGCTTTTTCGTCTTCCACATAGTCATTGACAGCATTTCCGGACGCATCAAAAGCGTTGAAAACGAGGGATTCCGCACGGCGGCATCGCCCAACCGCGACCAGGAGGGCGTGGCCTATGTGCCCGAAATCGGCATGCTGTTCATTAGTGGCGAGGGCGACAACAGAATAAAGGAGTATGCCCTTGACGGCAAACTGACCGGGAGGGAGCTTGAAGTTCCGCAGGTCTTTGCCTCTGCCACAAACAACTACGGCTTTGAGTCGCTCACTTACAACGCCAACACCAAACTGTTTTGGACAACTACAGAGAGCACTTTGCCCACCGACGGGATGCAAGCCACGTCTGAGAATGGAGTGCGCAACAGGCTGAGGCTACAGTCGTTCGGCAGCGATTTGCGTCCACGCAACCAATATCTGTATGAGATGGACGCTCCGAAGGCAAACTCACCGGCGGCCAACTATGCCATGGGCGTCAGCGAGCTGTGCGCCTTGGACGACGGGAGTCTCATTGTTCTTGAGCGGGAGTTCTTCGTTGCAAAGGGCAAGCTCGGTTCTTTTGCCAACTGCAAACTGTATGTTGTCAACCCTGAGTCGGCCGCTTCCGGCTCTATGCTCGCCAAGCGGCTACTGCTGGAGTTCCGCACGCGACTCACATTGCTCAATTTCGGTATTGCCAACTATGAGGGAATGTGTCTCGCTCCGCACCTTTCCAATGGCAAAACGGTGCTGCTGATGGTGAGCGACTCGCAGAGCGGCTATAAAGGAGTGCTCAAGGACTGGTTCAAGACAATCGTGCTTGACACTCCGTCCCGTTAGTCTGCGCTCCCGTAAAACAGCGGTTCGTTTTGTTTTCTTTGGGCAGTATCCACGATGACACAGGGGGCAGTACACCTTTTGCTGCTTGCTGTACAGTTTCTTGTGGAATGGCATAAGTAGCTTTGTTTTTAGGCTGCTGAATATGTTAATTTGTCATGTCGCCGACTTGTGCTTGGCAAGTCGCTGACTTGTGCTTGGCAGTATGGAATGTCGATCATGGCATGGCTTGAAGTGCCATTCTAAACGCATGGTTCTGACGGTTATGTAAAAATGTAAGTTCTATCCGCATTTATCGTAAAACCGTTACAGGTAAACCGCTGTAATTTTGCTGCAGCAAATTTAAAAGGATAGAACTATGAAGAAATCATTACTCTTGGCATTGCTCCTGACCATTGTCTTGGGCATGCAAGCACAGAATGGGAAAAGGATGCTCGTAACCTATTTCTCATGGAGCGGCAGCACGAAGAACCTTGCCGAAGAAATTCAGCGGCAGACCCACGCGGACATTTACCGCATAGAGCCGCTCGTGCCTTACACTGACGACTACCAGACACTCGCCTACGAGATTGCCAACAAGGAGAAAGAGGAGAACGCACGGCCTGCGCTGAAAGACACACTATCCACACTCAACGACTACGACATCATCTTCGTGGGTTGCCCCGTGTGGTGGCATGATGCGCCGATGATTATCCATTCGTTCCTTGAATGCAAGGACTACAACTTTGCGGGCAAGACCATCATTCCTTTCTGCACCTTCGCTTCATCGGCTTACGAAACGCTCAACGACATCACCAATGCAACACCCAATTCCGAACACCTTACAGGACTCAGCACCCGCGGCTCGCAGAGCAGCTATAGCCAAGTGGTGAAGAACTGGCTCGACCGCATTGGCATAAGCGACATCGTTTCCGGTATAAACAATGTGACTACCGGCAAGAGCAACAGCTCTAAAGCATATACGTTGAAGGGAACGGCAGTGGGCAACATCAACAAGGCCGCACGAGGCGTTTATATTGTGGGCGACAAGAAAGTATTGAAACGCTAAGTTGAACAACAAATATAAAGCTATGACAAAGAAAACAATCATGCTGTGTGCCATACTCTTCGTGTTTTTTGCCGCCACAGCTTTTGCCTTGTGCAAATTTTCCAAAAGTGAAAGTATGAAACAAACGAACGCGCAACAAGCAGAGAAAATCTTATTCATCAACGGCAGTCCCAACCCCGATGGCAACACGGCCGCACTTGCCAAAACCCTGCTTGAGGGCAAAGACTACGAAACCCTCGCCCTCACCGACTATCGCATCAACTTCTATGGTCAGACGCTCGATGGCGACCAGTTTGACGAGGTGTACAAAAAGATGAAGGAAGCCGACATCGTGGTGATGGGCTCACCTGTCTATTGGCACAACATCTGTGCCTCCATGCGCACCTTCTTGGAGCGTTTCTACGGGCCGATAGAGCCCGGCACGTTTAAGGGCAAGAAACTATTTTTCCTCTATCAGGGAGCTGCCCCAACGAAGATGATGATTGACGACGGCGAATACACCATGAGTCGTTTTGCCGAGATGTATGGCTTCTCTTACGAGGGCATGGCTACCAACAAGAGCCAGGCAAAGGCTTTGCGCAGTAAATTGTAAAGCGTATGAAAACGGCAACAATTCTATTGGCCTTGGCTTTTGGCATCATGTAAACATGATCAAGTAAGTGCTGAAATATTCACATCGACAAACTATGAAATTCAGAACATTAGGAATGAGCGGAATGCGTGTGTCCGCCGTGGGCTTGGGCTGCATGGGCATGAGCCACGCTTACGGCCGACCTGCCGACAAGGAAGAGATGGTGGAACTTCTTGCCGAGGCGGTGGACATGGGCTACACGTTTTTCGACACAGCTGAGTTGTACGGCACGCCCGACCGCCCGAACTACAACGAGGAGGTAGTGGGCGAGGCTTTGCAGAAGTATCGCGATAAGGTGGTCATCGCTACCAAGTGCGGCATTCGCTTCGCCCGCCCCGACCTCGCAAGCAACCACGACATCATCACCGACGGCCGGCCCGAGTCAATACGCCGTTCGGTGGAGGGCTCGCTGCGCCGACTGCGTACCGACCACATCGACCTCTACTATCAGCACCGCATCGACAAGGAGGTGGAGCCGGAAGTGGTGGCAGACACCATGTCCAGCCTCATCAAGGAAGGCAAGATACTGCATTGGGGAATATCCGAGACCACGGAAGAGTACCTACGCCGCGCCCATAAAGTGTGTCCCGTCACCGCCATACAGAACCGCTATTCGATGATGGCACGCTGGCACGAGAGCCTTTTCCCTGTATGTCAGGAGTTGGGCGTGGGCTTCGTGGCATTCTCGCCCTTGGCAAACGGACTGCTCACGGAGTGCTACAACGCAGATTCGAAGTTTGACACCGAGTACGACTACCGTGCCGTGATGCCGCAGTACCAGAAGGAGAGCTTCGCGCAGAACAAGTATCTCTTCGAGATGCTCGACCAGCTTGCTGAAGCGCACCATGCCACGCCGGCACAAGTGTCGCTCGCCTGGATGATGTGCAAGAAACCATGGATAGTGCCCATCCCCGGCACCCGTCGCCTCTGCCGCATGAAGGAGAACATCGGGGCAGCCGACATCGTGCTCTCGGCGGATGAAGTGCAAAGGATAGACAAGGCGCTCAGCACAATGGAAATGAGCGACGTGTTCGGTGGGTCAAGAATCGTCAAGGAATAAAAAGACAAATACAATGAGAAGATTAGTTACAACAATAGTGTGTCTGTCGCTATTCGTATGCGGCACCATCAACGCCAAAAAGAAAACTATAGAACAGAAGAAAGCAGAAGCGTTTACACAGGTGGATTTCAAGACCATAAAGAGTCCAAACAGCAACCCCTTCGGACTGGTTTACGACAATGCCATAACCGAGAACGAGCAGGGCAAGGTGAATATCCACCGCATCAACTATCAGTTGAACGGACTGAAGATTGCCGCCAACGTCTATACCCCTGCCAATTACGATGCCGAGAAGAAATATCCGGCTCTCGTAGTAGCCCATCCCAATGGAGGCGTGAAGGAACAAGTGGCAGGTCTCTACAGTCAGCGCATGGCAGAGAAGGGCTACATCTGTCTGGCTTTCGATGCCGCCTACCAAGGCGAAAGCGAGGGCGAGCCACGCAATACCGACAAGCCAGCCAACCGCATAGAGGACATCCGCCGGGCTGCCGACATACTGGCACAATACCCCGGCGTGGATGCCCAACGGATGGGTATTC
>CAVAQY010000091.1:0-8324 GCA_963590865.1 Bacteroidaceae bacterium
CCAACATCCATGAGGGCAACTCGCTGAGAATGGAGTGGGAGAGCGTCTGCCCCAAAGAGGAGCTGGATTACATCATCGGCAATCCGCCGTTTGTGGGTGCCCGACTGATGAGCGAGAGCCAGAAGGCGGACATGATAGCCATCTTCGGCGAGAAATGGAAGAACGTGGGCAACATCGACTATGTGGGGGCATGGTACAAGCGTGCCGCTGATTATATGAAAGGTACCCGTGTGGAAGCAGCCCTCGTCTCCACCAACTCCATCTCGCAGGGCGAGCAGGTGGCCAACCTCTGGCAACCGCTCTTCGCCGAGGGCATCCGCATCCACTTCGCCCACCGCACCTTCCGATGGGACAGCGAGGCGAGCCTCAAAGCCCACGTCCATGTGGTGGTCATCGGCTTCTCGTATGCAGAGCATGAGAAAAAGTATCTCTTCGAGAACGGGCAAGCGAAGGAGGTAAGCCACATCAATGCTTACCTGATAGATGCGCCCGACACCTTTATATACAGCAGGAGCAAATCGCTGTGCGACGTGCCGAAGATAGGCATCGGCAACAAGCCGATAGACGGCGGCAATTATCTTTTCGAGAAAGAGGAGATGGAGGAATTCATCCAGCGGGAGCCGAAGTCAGCCCCATTGTTCCATCCTTGGTACGGATCGGTGGAGTTCATCCACCAGAAGCCTCGTTACTGCCTTTGGCTCGGCGACTGCTCGCCAAAGGAAATCAAGGAGATGCCGCTCTGCTATGAGCGAGTGGAGAATGTGAGAAAGGTGCGGCTGGAAAGCACAAGTGCAGGTACTCGAAAGCTGGCTGACACGCCTACCCGTTTCCATGTGGAGAATATGCCCGACGGCGACTCCATCATCGTGCCAAGGGTTTCTTCCGAGAGGCGCAGATACGTGCCCATGGGCTTCATACCCAAGGGAACGCTTGCCAGCGATGCCGTGCATCTCATCCCCTCCGCCACTCTCTACCACTTCGGCATCTTAGAGAGCAACGTCCACATGGCGTGGATGCGGGCGGTGTGCGGTCGCTTGGAGATGCGCTACCGCTACAGCAAAGACATCGTGTACAACAACTTCCCCTGGCCCCAGCCCACTGCCGAGCAGCAGGAGAGGATAGCTCAGAGTGCCCAGGCCATCCTGGATGCCAGGGCCTTGTACCCCGACTCCTCCCTTGCCGACCTCTACGACCCCACGCTCATGCCCAAGGAACTCCTCCAGGCCCACCGCCAGAACGACCGCGCCGTGATGGCAGCCTACGGCTTCCCCGCGAAGATGACCGAGAGCGAGTGCGTGGCGGAGCTGTTCAGAAGGTATGGGGAGATGGCAGGGGCGGTAAAAGCCTGAAATGTTTGGCTTTTACCGCTTTTCAGCGTATATTTGCAGCTGTAAACCTTGGAATGGTGTATATTGAAGCAAAAGACCCACAGCCGGACAGTGCCGGTTGTGGGTCTTTTGCTTTGCAAGGTGGCGGTAACGAGCTGCTCTTTGCCGTCAACAGTCAGCTTAACGTTAAACTTTATTTCTTTTGCCATATTTCCAGCGGGTGTATAACTAAGTAATCAATGTTTTTTCGTAACTTTGGCGCATAAGTCGTTAGCGTTTAGCCTTATGGGTAAGGAAAATAAGAACATCAGCAACACATCGGAAACCGTAGTCAACGATACGGAGAATAGGCCCGAGCACGTGATTGAAGCTGAAATCAGCGTTGATATTGTCGGCGATGATACCCCCAAAATGGAATATTCCAACCCTTGGGGTACGATTGCAGTTTTGTCCTTTTTCGCTATGCCCGTTTCTCTTTTTATAAGCGGCATTGCCTTTCTTGTTAGTTTCGCGGTATTCCTTGTTTCGATTTCATTATCAGCGGACAAATCAAGTGATAGGGCTAACAATCCTTGGAAATATAAGGATTGAGTTAGTCTCCCATTTTCTTCAGCACTTCCTCGAACCGCCTTAACGCATCTTCCTTTGACACTGCGGGGGCGGCTTTTTTGGGCTTCGCCCTGTCCCATGGCAGGGGCAGAAGGCGGTGGGGTGTGGTGCCTTTTCTGGAATATGGCGACACGCATATCACCCCCAACATCCGCCCTTTGCCAGTAGCCATGCACCTTTTGCGCAGCTGCGCCTTAGGAGTGAATGCGATTGTCTTCTCTGTCATGGTTCTTGTATGGTTTTTAAGTTGATTCTTTGGTCCTTGCTTTGTTCGGGATGCATTCGGGATGCGTTCGGGATGCGTTCGGGATACAGAGCCACTCTTAGCACCCATAAAACGCCGCCTTTATGAAAAGGTCCGCCGGTCTTTTTTTGCAGCAACATTGGGCATGGGTTGTAATAAAACGGCGAAGTTTGCGTTAAGATAAAGTAATGGCATCAATAAAAACCAGATATTTCATGCTGACTGTGGTCACCCTGCTGGCAAGCATAACGGCCATGGCGCAAAGCTTTACCCTCACCGGACGGGTGGTGGACGAGGGCAACAACCCTATCGAACTGGCCACTGTGTCGTGTTTGGAGCAGGGCAAGGTGACGGCAACCAACCTCAAGGGTGAGTTCACCATGACCCTTGCGTCGAAAGACAGCGTAGTCGTAAAGTTCTCGATGATAGGCTACAATGCACGCAAGAGGGTGTTCAGACATCCCAGGGGCAAGCTGAATGTGGAGGTGTCGCTGCCTTCAATGGCGGCACTCGGCGAAGTGGTGGTCACGGAGAAGCGACGGCAGACCACGGGAACCCAGAAGCTCGACATAAAGGACGCCAAAGGCACACCGTCGGCATCGGGCAACGCCGTGGAAGATATGATACAGCAACAGGCTGGTGTGTCCACCCACAACGAAATGTCGTCGCAGTACAACGTGAGGGGCGGCAGTTTCGACGAAAACTCCGTATACATAAATAATGTGGAAATGTACCGCCCATTGCTCATACGCAGCGGACAGCAGGAAGGTCTCAGCGTGATAAACCCCGACATGGTAGAGTCTGTGGCTTTCTCCACGGGAGGCTTTGAGGCGAAATACGGCGACAAGATGTCGTCGGCACTCGACATAACATACCGCAAGCCGCAAAAGGCAGAGGGAAACATCCAGGCTTCGTTGCTCGGGGCATCGGCCTACGTGGGGCTGGGCGGCAAGAAGTTCTCAATGAGCCATGGCATCAGATACAAGACCACCCGCAACCTGCTCGGCACACTTGAAACCAAGGGCGAATACGACCCGCGTTTCCTCGACTATCAGACCTACATAAGCTATTCGCCCAACCAGAGATGGACTATAGACTTCATCGGGAACATTTCGGAGAACCGCTACAACTTCACCCCGAGCGACAGGGAAACATCATTCGGAACGATGGAAAACGTGAAGTCATTCAAGGTGTACTTTGACGGACAGGAAAAGGACTTGTTCAGAACCCTTATCGGCACGCTCGCCATCTCAAGGACTTTGGGCGCAAACACGAAACTCTCGCTGCTGGCTTCAACGTTCTACACCAAGGAGCAGGAGACCTACGACATAATGGGACAGTACTGGCTCGACGACACGCAGAAGAACGTGAACCTCGGAGTGGGCACTTACATGGAGCACGCTAGAAACTACCTGACAGCAAGGGTGCAGAGTTTCAAACTGATGCTCAACCACAAGACCAAGAGACACGACATTGAGGGTGGCATAACCTACAAGACGGAGCACATAAGCGAAAACTCCAGAGAATATGAGATGCGCGACTCGAGTGGCTACTCCCTACCCCACTCCGCCGACAGACTCGACATGATATACTCGCTAAGGTCAAGCAACACTCTCAACAGTCACCGCCTTGAGGGCTATGTGCAGGACACCTACCGCTTCAGCAGCGGAGCTGAGGGCGGCACCCACTACACCTTGAACTACGGAGTGCGCTTCAGCCACTGGTCGTTCAACAAGGAAACTATCGTGTCGCCAAGACTTTCGCTGGCCATGATACCGTCATTCAATCAGGACATGACGTTCCGCCTGGCCGCAGGACTGTACTATCAGGCACCATTCTACAAGGAGCTGCGCGACACCGTGGCTCAAAACGGCACGACTGTGGCCGTGCTGAACAACAAGATCAAAAGCCAGAGGTCCATACACTTCGTGACCGCGTTCGACTACCGCTTCAAGATAAAGGAAAGACCATACAAGTTCACGGCCGAAGCCTACTACAAGGCTCTGCACAACCTCGTGCCATACAACGTGAACAACGTGAAGATAACATACTACGGCGGCAACCTTTGCGACGGATATGCTGCCGGACTCGACCTGAAACTCTACGGCGAATTTGTGCCGGGCACCGACTCGTGGGTGACATTCTCGCTGATGAGCACCCAACAGAAGATGAACGGGCAGTGGATACCCATGCCCACCGACCAGCGGTATGCTGTCAACCTGCACTTCACCGACTACTTCCCCGGCACAGAGCGGTGGAAGATGACCTTGCGACTGGCCTTTGCCGACGGTCTGCCGTTCGGTCCGCCCCACAAAGGCATAGAGACGCAGAACTTCAGGGCACCGGCCTACAAGCGCGCCGACATAGGTTTGAGCTACAAAGCCTACGACAACGACGCCCGCAAGCGCAAGAGTATCTGCAAGAACATCTGGGTCGGGGTTGACTGTCTCAACCTCTTCGGCATAAGCAACGTCAACTCCTACTACTGGGTGACGGACGTTACCAACCAGCAATACGCCGTGCCGAACTATCTTACCGGGCGACAGATAAACGGCAAAGTGACTGTCGAATTTTGACAATGATTAATTTGACGATGATTAATATGACTGATGTGGTTAAGGGTGGCGACTTAGGGAGCCACCCTTAACATTATTTTTCCCAACCATACTTATTCATGTCATAATAAAATACTACCTTTGCACAAGTTGCCTGTTTTAGGCGGCAAAAGGAATATAACCATTTAAAAAACATCACTATATTATTATGAAGATTTCTCACATTGAACATCTCGGTATTGCGGTTCAAAGCATTGAAGAATCGCTCCCGTTTTTCGAGGAAGTCTTGGGACTTAAGTGCTATAACATTGAGGAAGTGGCCGACCAGAAGGTCAAGACGGCTTTCCTGAAGTGCGGCGAGGTGAAGCTCGAACTGCTCGAACCGACATCGCCTGACAGCACAATACAGAAGTGGCTCGACAAGGGCAACCACGGAGTGCATCACGTTGCGTTCTGTATAGAGGACGGCGTGGCCAACGCTCTGGCCGAGTGCGACGGCAAAGGCATACGCCTCATAGACAAAGCCCCGCGCAAGGGTGCCGAAAACCTGAACATAGCTTTCCTGCACCCCAAATCAACTGTGGGCATACTCACCGAACTGTGTGAGCACTAAGCAATGTAACACATTATGTACGCAAACAGTATTTATAATACAACAAGTATATGAGCAAGCAACTGGAAAAAATCAAGCAACTTATTGAAAAGCGTGAAACTGCACGCATCGGCGGAGGAGAAAAAGCCATAGAGAAGCAGCACGCACGCGGAAAATACACAGCCCGTGAACGTATAGATATGCTTCTTGACGAAGGAAGCTTTGAGGAGTACGACATGTTCAAGCTGCACCGCTGCACCAACTTCGGCATGGAGAAGAAGCAGTATCTCGGCGACGGTGTGGTAGCCGGTTCTGGAACTATTGACGGTCGCCTCGTTTTCATCTTTGCACAGGACTTTACCGTCAACGGAGGTTCGCTTTCGGAGACAATGGCACAGAAGATTTGCAAGGTAATGGACATGGCCATGAAGATGGGAGCACCGGTCATCGGCATCAACGACTCGGGTGGTGCACGCATTCAGGAGGGCATCTGCGCCTTGGCCGGCTACGGCGAAATCTTTGAGCGCAACATCCTCGCTTCGGGTGTAGTTCCCCAGATAAGCGGAATATTCGGTCCCTGTGCCGGAGGTGCCGTTTACTCGCCTGCGCTGACCGACTTCACCATAATGATGGAGAACACTTCGTATATGTTCCTGACCGGCCCCAAGGTTGTGAAGACCGTTACCGGCGAAGACATTGACCAGGAGCACCTCGGCGGTGCCAGCGTTCACTCCACCAAGAGCGGTGTAACTCACTTCACCGCAGCTACCGAAGAGGAAGCAATGGAGCTGATAAAGTCGCTGCTGAGCTACATTCCGTCAAACAACATGGAGACCGCACCACGCAAGGAGTGCAACGACCCGATTGACAGAATGGACGACACTCTGAACGAGATAATCCCTGAAAACCCCAACGAGGCATACGACATGTACAAGGTGATCGGTGCCATTGTGGACAACGGCGAGTTCCTTGAGGTGCAGCCCAAGTTTGCAAAGAACATCATTGTGGGTTTTGCCCGTTTCAACGGACAGAGCGTGGGTATCGTGGCCAACCAGCCTTCATGCTACGCCGGTGTTCTTGACGTTAACGCAAGCCGTAAGGGAGCACGCTTCGTGCGTTTCTGCGATGCGTTCAACATCCCCATCGTATCGCTCGTTGACGTTCCCGGTTTTCTTCCCGGTACCGGACAGGAATACAACGCCGTTATCCTGCATGGAGCCAAGTTGCTTTACGCCTACGGAGAGGCCACAGTGCCAAAGATCACCGTCACCCTGCGCAAGAGCTACGGCGGAAGCCACATCGTGATGGGCTGCAAGCAGCTCCGTGCCGACCTCAACTACGCATGGCCTTCAGCAGAGATTGCCGTGATGGGTGCATCGGGTGCCGTGGCTGTACTGTGCGCCAAGGAAGCCAAAGCAAAGAAAGAGGCTGGCGAAAACGTGCAGGAATTCCTCGCTGAAAAGGAAGAGGAATACACCGAAATGTTCGCCAATCCGTATCAGGCAGCCAAGTACGGCTACATTGACGACGTGATTGAGCCTCGCAACACCCGTTTCCGCATCTGCCGCGCACTGGCTCAGCTCGCAACAAAGCGCGAGGGCCTGCCCGCAAAGAAGCACGGAAACATCCCCATGTAGTATTTTTCTACCAACCGTGTGCCGGCGGAATGGCTCTTTTACGTTCCTTTCCGCCGGCGCAAAAAAAACGCTGGAAACATGAAAAAAAACAATGAAGTTTTCGCGGCTATCGCCCTTGCACTGCACGAATATCAGGGAAACAACGTACACGACAAGGAGTCTGGAAAGATAACCATTGCGGAACACATTACAGAGTGGAACGGCCACGCCCTGACGATGACCGCAAAGCCATAATAAAGAACTGCGAGATGAAAGAATACAAATACACTATCAACGGCAACAAGTATGAGGTTGCCATAAACGAGATTGCCGACGACACAGCTACTGTAACTGTAAACGGCGAGACATACAAGGTGGAAATGGAGCCGGAACCAAAGCCCGAAAAGCCCAAAGTGAAAGTAAAGCCGGTGGCTGCACAACCTGTGGCTGCAAGCACAGCAACCGCTTCCGCCTCAAAGGCAAACACACAAAACGCCGTGAAGGCTCCGCTGCCTGGCGTAGTCACCGAGATTAAGGTGGCCGTTGGCGACGATGTGAAGGTTGGAGACACGGTTGTCGTGCTCGAAGCCATGAAGATGGCCAACAATCTGGAGGCCGAAAAGGCCGGAAAAGTCACCGCAATATGTGTGCAGGCCGGCCAGAGCGTGATGGAAGGCGACGCACTTGTGGTGATTGAATAAGCAAGCAGCACAATCCGTAAATGATACAACGCATAAGGTGGAAGCCCGTATGGACTTCCACCTTATGCGTTTTCAGGCGCAATTTAAAGTTTTTATTGCTGTCTGCAAAAACTCAAAAGAGCATAAACATCATGCCCAAAGAGCCAATGCACGTACATTCGTTTTATGATGAGACATTGACTTGATTGCCCGATGAGATATAGCTTCGTTGTTTTTTGATAGAATCTTGATGCCGTTGCGTTCTCTCCATAGAAATATTCAAGAGAAAAACGCAATGGGGTTCATTGTCCAACGAAGCCTATTGCACAAAATGGCATGAAAAAAGTATCCTAAGATACATCGCCAAGTATCCTAAGATACATCGCTAAGTATCCTAAGATACTTGCCAAACCAAGTTATGTGCCCCCTTTCGCCCGGGGTAGAACTTCATAATGACAGAATAGTTACCCTTTTATGTATGAAAAGTAACTGTTCAGCGGTAGGTGCATGACAATGCATCAACCCCCAAACAAGGCTTGAATTGCATTGAAAGGTGTCTTGTTGTGTTTCTTGGCCATCTCAACAATCGAATGCAGCTCGAAGAAAGAATCTGGAGATGGCTGCTGAGAAAACCACGAGAAGTCATTGTGTGATTTTGCATTTACCTAATAGAAGTTGTATCTTTGTCCAACTGAAAGTT
>CAVAQY010000092.1:0-7608 GCA_963590865.1 Bacteroidaceae bacterium
AAATCTTAACTAACAGGCGCACGCGCGAGCAGGGTGACGCATCGCCGAAGTCAGGAAATGATAAACGAGCGGTTTTCCGCCAGCTACCACACCTTCATCAAACAGGAGTTGCGCTTCTACTTCCGTCAGCGTAGAGCCTTCAATGGCTGTGGAATGGGCAATAAGGGAATAGAGGTAGTACTTTTCATAGTCCACCACTTCACTGATACCAAGTTCTTGAAACTTCTGGTACAACAGTTCTATTTCTTGCCAAACACCTTGTTCCATTACTTTTATTTAGTAGGCTTTATTTCTTTTCAAAGGTAACTTATTTACTACGTTCAACCAAAAGAAATAAAGACTTACTGCTATATTTTTTGCACGTGTGGGGAAAATGTGGGGAAGATTCAAGCAAAAGAAAAAGCTAAGTAATTGATTATTCAATACTTAGCTTTTATCCTCGTACCCAGACCCGGGCTCGAACCGGGATGGGTTTCCCCACTGGTGTTTGAGACCAGCGCGTCTACCGATTCCGCCATCTGGGCTTTTCAACGGGTGCAAAGGTACGCATAAAATTTATACCTCACAAACATTTTGTGTCAAAAACGTTGCAGGAAGATGCGTATGAAGATGCGCAGAGATAATTGACGCTGTGTGGACTGTCACACGGGAAAAGGAATACCTAGCTTAATATTCAGTCTTGTCCGTGGTTTTCATCCACTCCTCAAAGGGCGCGAGAGCCTCCTCGTGCATCATGGTTTCCGTAGGCAACTGCCGTTCATGCACGTCAAGCGGCAACTCTTTGTATATGAACGCATCGTCAAAGCCGGCTTTGGCGGCATCAGACTTTGTTCCTGCGAAAAACAAACGGCTGAGGTGCGCCCAATAGATTGCGCCCAAGCACATGGGACAGGGTTCGCACGACGAATAAATGTCGCATCCGTCCAGATTGAATGTCTGCAACTTGCTGCACGCTTTGCGGATGGCTTGTACCTCCGCATGGGCTGTCGGGTCATGGAGGGAAGTGACACGGTTCACTCCTTCCGCTATAATCTCCCCGTCCTTCACAATAACCGCGCCAAAAGGCCCGCCACCTTTCTTCACATTGTCCACGGCCAATGCGATGGCTCGTTTCATATAAAATTCCTTTTCCATCGTTCAAATGCTGTTATGGGTGGTTTGTCTCAAAAAGGCTTTTAGCCGTAAATGCTTATGCCATACGCTAAGGAACTAATTATCTGCGAGACCAATGCCATATTGCCTCTAATATTATATGTTTTTAAGGGTTATGGGGTTAAGGGTAACTGTTCAGCGAAAGTCACCTGACCTGTGAAGTTGCTCAGTAAAGACATCACAAGAGAGTAAAGTAATTCAGTAAAAGAACAAGAAAAGTGTAAAGTGAAATCAGGTAAAGTCAAGGTCAAGAATTGGAGAATTAGAGAACTAAGAATGTCCGCAAAAGGGCAGGAGCTGTCGCATCCTCATCCCGAACGGATCCCGAAGCCATCCCGAACAAAGGCAAGGGCAAGAATTGGAGAATTAGAGAATGCTGCGCCAAGGTGTAGGCGCGGAACCCTCGTACTATTCGCAAGCTTAGGCACTCCCGCATATTTGGCCTCTTCGTGGCTACGTCCGGCATCATACGCCCTATATTCTTCCCGTTTTTGCCCCAAACGGTACATTTTCACTATTTTTTGAACAAAAAACCAAGTGAACGGGGGACGCTACTGCCTACTTTTGCACAAAGAAGCGTCGCTGCAGAACCAGGTTTTAGCCGGATTGCAAGGACGCGGTACCTACTAAGCTAGAGAGGAATACTAAAACGATATTAATACAACCGAAAAAACATGATGAAAACAGCGAGAAAGAACAAAATCGGCGTTACCATGGCGGCAATAGCATTGTCCTTTATGTGGATCGCACCTGCGGCAAAGGCGGCAGACGTGGTGTGGTACGACGGCACAAAGGCTGTGACATACAGCGCACCGAAAAAGGCAGAGCCTGTGGTTGCCACAGCCATAGCCATGTTTGCAGAAGACATGGAGGCCGTGACGGGACGCAAGGCCGTGGCCGCCGGCGAAAAGACAGCCACAATACGCATAGTGGAGCTTGACAAGGCTTCGGCCTCGGTAAAGAAAGAGCTGGCCAAGGACGGAATTAATGTGGACGAACTGCCGGGGAAGACTGACGGTTTCAGTCTGTCGGTCATAGGAAACCAGATAACCGTGGTGGGAAAGAACGGCAGGGGAACGGCCTACGGACTGCTTGAACTGTCGCGCATGGCCGGCGTTGACCCGTGGATATGGTGGGGCGACGTGAAGCCGGAGCGACGCAACCGCCTCGTGATAGACAGCGATTTCAGCACAATGCAGGGAGCTTCGGTGGAATACCGTGGCATTTTCCTCAACGATGAAGACTGGAGCTTGCGCCCGTGGAGCTACGGTACATACGACAAGGCAGACTTCGGCACTATCGGCCGCAACACCTACCGCCGCGTTTTCCAGCTGCTCATGCGTCTCAGAGCCAACGCCATCTGGCCGGGAATGCACACCGGGACCACCGCATTCTTCAAGATACAGGGTGCAAAGGCTGTGGCTGACAGCTGCGGAATAGCCATCGGCTCGTCGCATTGTGAGCCTTTGCTGCGCAACAACGTGGACGAATGGAACGAGAAAGAGCGCGGACGGTTCAACTACATTACCAATAAAGAGGGCGTGCAGAGCTACTGGACGGAGCGTCTCAAGGAGGTTAAAGGCTCTACGGGCGGCAATATGTTCACCATAGGTATGCGTGGAATACACGACGGATCGATGGAAGGCGTGAAGACAATGACCGAGAAATTCAACGCCCTTCAGCAGGTTATCGACGACCAACAGCAGCTTATCGGCAAGTATGTGGGCGACCCGTCAAAGCAGATGCAAGTGTTCATACCATACAAAGAGGTGTTGCAGATATACGAGAAGGGACTTAAAGTGCCCGACTACGTGACGCTGATGTGGTGCGACGACAACTACGGCTACATGACCCGACTATCCAATGCCGAGGAACAAAAGCGCAGCGGAGGCGGTGGCGTGTATTATCACCTCAGCTACTGGGGCAGGCCACACGACTACCTTTGGTTAGCAGCCACACAGCCGGGCTTGGTGTACAACGAGATGCGGGCAGCCTATGACCACAACGTGCGCAAGCTATGGATAGTGAACGTTCACGACCCAAAGGTGGCAGGCTACGACCTCGAACTGTTCCTCGACATGGCTTGGAACATCGACTGTGTGAGTGCATCCACCCTCAACCAACACTACAAAAACTGGCTTTGCCGCCTGTTTGGCGACGAAGCAGGAAAGAAACTGTTCCCCGCAATGCACGAATACTACCGCCTTTGCGGTGAGCGGAGACCGGAGTTCATGGGCTGGTCGCAGGTTGAGCTTGACAAGAAGACCTATCCGCGCGGACTTAGTCCAGCCGTAGACACCGAGTTCTCCACCTCCGAGTTCGGCAATGAGCTGGACCGCTATCTTGAAAGCTATGCTGCCGTGGCCAAAACAGTAAAGGATGTGGAGGCAATGATACGTCCAGAGCTGAAGGACGCCTACTTTGCAGCCATCAAATATCCCGTACTTGCCTCTGACGCTCATGCCAGAAAGATGCTCGAAGCACAGCGCGCACGGTCGCTCATGCAGGGCAGCAACACGCTCAAGGGTATGTTTGACTACAACGAACGCCTCTTCACCGCCACGGCAAAGAGCCAGAAAGCCTACCAGGAGGTGCGCTCGCTCACCGAATACTACAACGACACGATGGCCGGAGGCAAGTGGAAAAGGTCTATGAATATGCGGCCGCGCGACCTGCCGGTATTCCTTTCACCTTCGCTTCCCACACTTCTCACCGACAAAGAGGTTGACCAGTATGTGGCCAAAGCCCCGAAAGGCGAAGCCCACCCGTTGAAGACCGACGGCACAATAGCCCGCAACGCTTGTGAATATCAGCGTGCCACGGCCGGTGCACAGCCCGTGCAGATGCTCGGACACAGCATGAACGCTGTGGCACTGCCCAAGGACGGCGAACTGACGTATAGTTTCACTACCGAGAAAGACGGCGACGCAGTACTCCGCGTAGCTCTCATACCAACACAGCCCAACGACAAGGGCGACATAAGGTTCAGCGTGAGCGTTGACGGAGCCTCGCCCGAGGTGTTCTCGCTCAAGGAACCGTTCCGATCGGAGCGATGGAAGACAAACGTGCTGCGCGGACAGGCTGTTCGCGAACTGAAGCTCGACGGTCTCAAGGCCGGCAATCACTCGCTCGCCATCAAGGCTCTGGACAATCACATAGTGGTAGACCAGTGGATGATAGACTACAAACCCGGACGGAAGTTCTACCTTTTCCCGGTGAAAGAGTAAAGAACTAAGCGATGAGGAGTGAGGATTTAACGGCAACAAGCCTACCATTATGCTGAGAAGACTATTATCATTGGTTGTGCTCGCCGGTGCGTTGACAGCGGCAGGGCAACAGACGGAGACCCTTTACCTGTCGGGACACGACACCGACGATGCCGTCCTGTGGGACTTTCTATGTTCAAAAGGCATGAAGAGCGGACGGTGGAGCAAAATCCGGGTGCCGTCGTGCTGGGAACAGCAGGGCTTCGGCGAATACACCTACGGCCGCTACTACAAGAAGAAGGACGGCAAGGTGAGCGACGAGACTGGGCTTTACCGCCGCTCGTTCACCGTTCCGTCGTCGTGGAGCGGCAAGAAAGTGGAACTGGTGTTTGAGGGAGTGATGACCGATGCCACCGTTACCGTCAACGGTCAGTCGGCCGGCGACACCCACAGGGGCGGTTTCACTCCGTTCAGCTACGACGTTTCGCAACTGTTGCAGTACGGCAAGAAGAAAAACACCATTGAGGTTAGCGTGGCCAAACAGTCGGCTGACAAGTCGGTGAACGCAGCCGAGCGGCGCGCCGACTGGTGGCTTTTCGGCGGAATATACCGCCCTGTAATGCTCCGCGCACTGCCCAAGACCCACATAGAGCGCACCACCATTGACGCGAGAGCCGACGGAAGCCTCAACATCGGACTGTTTGCCGGAGAACTGGGCAACGGTTACACTCTGCAAACCACCGTAAAAGGACTGGGGACGCAGACCACACAGTTGGCAGCAAAGCCGTTTCAGACGGTGACGACCGCATGGCAAGGAGTGAAACTATGGGACACCGAACACCCGAATATGTATGACGTGACCCTGACACTCGTCGCTCCCGACGGCACAACAGCTCACACCACGACACAAAAGGTAGGATTCCGTACCGTGGAGTTTCGCCGCCGCGACGGTTTCTATCTAAACGGAGTGAAGCTAAGGATAAAAGGCATCAACCGCCACTGCTTCTATCCCGAGACGGGACGCGCCACGTGTCGCCGCCGCGACCTGCAGGACGTGAAGCTCATAAAGGGAATGAACGCCAACGCAATACGTTCCCACTATCCGCCCGATGCAGCCCTGCTCGACCTCTGCGACTCGCTCGGCGTGCTCTACTTCGATGAGTTGCCTGGCTGGCAAAACCACTACAGCACCGCAACAGGCACGAAGATACTCAAGGAGATGCTGGCCGCCAACGCCAACCACCCCTGCATATTCGCCTGGGGCAACGGCAACGAGGGCGGCTTCAACCTCGCTCTCGACTCGCTGTTTGGCCAGTACGACCCGCAGCAACGCCATGTGGTACACCCCTGGGCAATGTTTGACGGTGTGGATGCTCACCACTACCCTGCCTACCAGACAGGTGTGGCTCGTTTGGGCAATGGTTACAATGTGTTTATGCCCACAGAATTTCTGCACAGCCAGTATGACAAGGGCGGCGGAGCCTCGCTTCAGGAATACTGGGAGGCTTGGGGGCGCAATCCGCTCTTTGCCGGAGGCTTTATCTGGGCGTGGGCTGACGAGGGTGTGATGCGCACAGACCGCGACGGAGCCATAGACACCGACGGCGGAAACGCTCCAGACGGCGTAGTGGGCCCGCACCGCGAAAAGGAAGGAAGCTGGTTTACCATACGCGATGTATGGTCGCCCATACAGATTAGTCCGCTTGCCGTGCGCCCCGGATGGGACGGACGCATGACCGTAACCAACCGTTTCCTGTTCTCCAGTCTAAGCTCTGCTGCCATTACATATAAGGTATTGGAGTGCCCGTCGCCGCTTTCCACAGGAAAGGCAGAGGCAAAGGCTATTGCCGAAGGACGGGTAAGCGTGCCCGATGCGGCTCCAGGCGAGAGCGCTGTGGCGCATATTACCCTGCCCACGGCGGCAAAGGACGGCGACGTGCTGCAACTTGTGGCCACCGACAGTCACGGCGACACCATCCATGTGTGGACATGGCCTATGAAATATGCCGACGAATATTTCGCCGCCCACCGCAACGAGGGGCAAAAGAGTGCGGCCAAAGCTCCGGCAACCGTAGAGGGAACTGTGCTCACGGGCGGCAACGGCATCAAGGCCACGTTCGATTCCACAACGGGAATGTTGGCTTCTGTAACATCGGGCAGCAAGGAAATACCGTTCAACAACGGCCCCCTGCCCGTGGGAATGAAGGCGAAACTGAAGTCAATAACCGCACGGCAGGACGGCAACGACGCTCTGCTCACCATGAAATACACTGGAGCCATTGACTCGATAGTGTGGCGAATGACAGCCCACGGACTACTCGGCATGGATGCCGTGATACTTAACCGCCGCGACGGAGGCGGTTTCGAGGGCGAGTTCTTCGACAAGGAGGTGCGCAACCTCGGCTTCTCGTTCTCCTATCCCGAACAGTCGGCCAAGGCAATGAGGTGGCTTGGGCGCGGCCCTTACCGCGTTTGGCGCAACCGTCAGCAGGGCACCAACTACGGCATTTGGGAAAAGGCATACAACAACACCGTGACGGGCGACTGCGAGAAGCCGCTCATCTACCCGGAGTTCAAGGGTTATCACGCCAACACCTACTGGGCAGAAATGCTCTCCGACACCGCTCCATTCACCGTAATGAGCGAGACCGACGGGCTGTATCTGCGCGTTTTCACGCCCGAAGAACCCACCTACCGCAACAACAACGAGCACACCATGCAGCCGTTTCCCGACGGTGACATCTCGTTTCTGCTGGAAATACCCGGCATGCGCTCCTACAAGCCCATCGAGCAGCTCGGTCCACAGGCACAGCCAAGCCATATACGCATAAACAAAGGCGACGACGGACTGAGAATAAAGTTGTGGTTCGACTTCGATGGCGGACATTCCTAATGGCGGAGTGTGACAGTGTAGGACAATAGCCAAGCCTACGAATTTTGCAAAACGGATGAAAGCCCGACAGGTACACGTGCCTGCCGGGCTTTCAGTTGTTATGGATGCGGAGCTTTAACCGGCAAGAAACGTCAATCAACAGGCCTTTTCGCAAGTTGTGGACAAAAGAAACTTGAATCAAAACCTCCAACTGAACAAGAAAGTAATCGTTGATTGCAAGAAACAGACCCAACGACACTGAAAGTAACCGTTGATTGCATGAAACAGACCCAACGACATTCAAAAGTAACCGTTGATTGCGAGAAACAGACCCAACGACACTGAAAGTAACCGTTGATTGCATGAAACAGACCCAAC
>CAVAQY010000093.1:0-7514 GCA_963590865.1 Bacteroidaceae bacterium
TTTATATCTTAGGAAAGAATTGGAAACGTAAAGTGGAAACCTTAGGCAAGGACACGGGCATCGACTTTACTGGCGAACTCATTATCTAAGTATACGGGGTGCGAACCTATAGCGTTGCACAAGAGTCCTATAGTTTCGCACCTCCTATCAAACAACAACTTGTCCTTTTTTTGCCCCTTTATCATCTTTTAATCCTTTTAATTTTGCCATCATTCGCAAAATAAGTACCTTTGCAGTGTGATATTCAAACTTTTATTGAATATGCGGTCGCACCCCTCGTGGGTGCGTGGATTGAAACTCTTTAAGTTTAACTTTAAATTAATTGATTATGAGGTCGCACCCCTCGTGGGTGCGTGGATTGAAACACCGACGAAAACGGAAACCCATACATATTCAACTGGTCGCACCCCTCGTGGGTGCGTGGATTGAAACACCTTCCGCTTCAAGTCTGCGACAGTTGTTCTTAAGTCGCACCCCTCGTGGGTGCGTGGATTGAAACAGAAAACAATAAAGGGGATTTTTCGCCTATTTCCAGAGGTACTTTTTCAGTCGTTTCTCCCCCTCATTTGCTTCCTTTCAAAAGCCATTCAGCCACTGCCGAGCTTGCTGCTTCCGCCTCCAGCCCGATGGTTCGGCTGATGTTGACGCCCTCGTCTCGGTAGACCTTCAGCGTGAGTTGTATGGCTCCGTCCTTGGTGTGGCTGACTCGTCCGTGCGCCAGTTTGCGTATCAGCTCCGACTGTGCGCGGAAGCGTGTGGTCGGAAGGAATTGGGCTGTATGCCCCCAAGGAGATGCCTGTCTCTGACCAGATAAAAAAACAAAAGAACTTCAGTAAAAACAAAAAACTTCCGTGGCCGTGACTAAGGACACCCTTAGTGAACGGCCACGGAAGTTTTATCTGTTCAGGAGAGAACCGCCCCTTCAAGAAATTGCGGTTCTCTATTTTACATCTCCGCTTTCAGGGGAGCGGCTACAGAGCGGCGCAAGGCGTTGATGCGCAACAGCCATTCAGCCATGCTGCGGCAGTCATACTTGCTCCACGCCGAACCGAAATAGTAAGTGCAACGCTCTCCGGCGGCCAGCGAGGGCTTGCGGCAAATCAGGTGGCCGGCAATGTCGCCGCCGTTTGCTCCATACTTGCTGGCTATGGGCTGCACTCCGCCATCGGGAAAGACAACGCCTATGAATGTCTGGAAATTGTGTCTGGAGGGTTTGTCAGACGGGTCGGCATAAGCCACGTAGTCAGAACCCTGACTAACGCTTGTGGTGTCGGCCGTGTGCACAACCATGCCGGAGCAGAAAGCGGCAGGACTGGTCAGTCCGTCATACCAGACGGTGGTGCGGTTGAAGTTGGAGCCTTTGTCTATGCTCACTATGCGGTGTTCCACCACAGCCGTGTCGCCGAGAAGCGAGACGGGATTGTATTCCAGTTCCACCGTGAAGCGCAGCGGTCCGTTGTCAAGCAGACGGTAGGTGCGGTAGCAGTAGGGGAACAATATCTTGTCGCCGTCCATGAGAGCGGGCGTACCGCAGCCGAGCGAAGCCCCTACCCCGTAGGCATCGAGGCCGTAGCCGTGGTCGAGGTGATAGGTCATAAGGTTTTCTATGGAGTCAACCGCCGCCTTGTTTACTCCCCGGAGCGGTTTCTGCATGGCGTGCATTACCTCTTCCGCGTGGTAACGCTCCTCCACAACGAGGTCGGGCGTGTTCTTCACCCACACGTCATAGCCATACGACTTCTCTTTGTTACGCTGCAAAGCCGGGCCGTAGCACCGGTAGGCTCCGAAATCGTTTTCCCAGGCAATGTCGTCAAGCCTTTCGGGATACATGCGTCCGTAGCACGTGTTGCGGAACACGGCGGGCACACCTTTCTTTATGGTGAACACGGCCTTGCAGCCTGGTCTTACCGACACCTCAACGAGAATCTTCCCGTCGTGAGTGAGCTGGTAGGCCACCTCCTGTCCCAACGAGTTGAGCACACGGAACTGCCGTCCGCCGCTGATGCCGAGGCGTGCGAACACCGTCTTGGCGTCTATTTCGGCCACTTCATGGCGCAGGTCTTGTCTGTCGTTGCGGAAGGTTACGGTAAAAGCCTTGTCGTCTTTCGGGTTGACGCTGCCCTCGTCGAAGCGCAGTTTCTCGCAAGCGGCAAGCAAGAACGCCCCGGTTCCGAAGTTTGTCACGCTCTTTGCGCTCAGCTGCTGTCCCTTTACGGCACGGTCGCCGATGGGCTGCACATAGCCAACCGAGCCGTCGGGCTGCAAAGCCGTGCCTGTGAGGTAGGTCCAAGCCCTGTCTGTCACCGGTTCATAGGTGGCTCTGTCGAGCAAACCGTGGTTCATGCCCCACAGCAGTCCGTAGGTAAAGAAGGCCGTGCCGCTGGTTTCGGGACCTTCAGCCTGGTCAGGGTCGAGCATGGAGCGCGTCCAGTAGCCCTCTTTCTGCTGACACTTGGCCACAGATGCCGCCAATGTGCGGAAGCGTTGCTCAAACAGCGGTCGGTGGGCATAGTCCTGCGGCATGTCTGTGAGCACCTTGGCCAGTCCGGCCAGCACCCAGCCGTCGCCACGCGCCCAGAAGTCTTTCTTGCCGCTGTCGGTTTTGTGCTTCGGATATACGTAACGGCCGTCGCGGAAGTACATTCCGGCCTCGCTGTCGAACATCAGGCTGTCGGCAAAGCAGAAGTTAGCATACAGTTTGTCCAAGTATTTGGTGTCGCCTGTGGCCTTGTAGAGTTTGGTCATCACGGGCATTACCATATACAAAGCGTCGGCCCACCACCAGAAGTCGGTATCCTTCATGTCGCACATCCAGTCCATCACCTCCTTGGCTCGGGCAATCTTGTAGCCGTCGGGGTTCATGGCGTACATGTCCAGATAGGTTTGGAAGCATATTTGCCAGTCGCCGAACAGCACGTGCTGCTGCGTCTCGCCGTAGTTGAGGTAGAGCCACTTGGAATGGTCAGGCTCTGTGGCTCCGCTCCAGCGGTTGTGGCGCGCCCAACGGTCGCTATACTCCAGGAAACGGGCGTTGCCGGTAAGCCGATAGGCCTCCATATTGCCCGTAAAGTATGCTGCGTCGTCCCAAAAAGCCTTCACTTCGGCCTTGCGGGTGGTTTGCCAGTGGTCGTTGACCTTGTTGATAATCTCAAGAGTTGCAGGTTTTGCAGTTGCAGATTTTTTCTTAACCTTGGATCCTGCCACCATCGGGACGGCAGCAGCAGCCAAAAAGAGAGTCAATAGTCGTCTAATCATTATGATATTGTGGTTAGTTGATAATAAGTTACCCGATCAGTTTATCTCCGGCGGAATCACTTCATTTCGGCGTTGAAGAAGTTGACGGCCTGACGGAACAGGTGGTTGCGGGTGTTTCCGCCGTAGATGCTGTGGTTGCGGTTGGTATAGATGTTCACCTTGAAGTCCTTGTCGGCCTGCACCAGAGCTTCGGTATATTCGGCGGTGTTTCTGAAATGCACGTTGTCGTCGGCCAGTCCGTGACAGATAAGCAGCGAGCCGCTGAGTTTGGAAGCCCTTGCCAAGGGGTTCACCTCGTCGTAGCCCGACGGATTTTCCTTTGGAGTGCGCATGTAACGCTCCGTATAGACGGTGTCGTAGTAGCGCCAGCAGGTTACTGGAGCAATGGCCACTCCGGCACGGAACACGTTTCGGCCTTCGCTCATGCTCATCAGAGTGTTCCATCCACCGAAGCTCCATCCCCAAATGCCTATGCGCGACTTGTCAACATAGCTCTGCTGGCCGAGCCATAGGGCGGTTTCCACCTGGTCGCGAGCCTCCAGTTCGCCAACACGCAGATAGGTACATTTCTCGAAGTCGGCTCCACGGCCTCCTGTGCCACGGTTGTCCACACAGACCACCACATAGCCCTGCTGGGCAAGATACTGTTCGAGAACGGCACCTTGGCCGGACATGCCTATGTTCCACCGGTTCAGCACCTGCTGACTGCCCGGTCCGCCATACTGATACATTATTACCGGATAGCGTTTCGAGGCATTAAAATCCTTTGGCTTCACCATCCAGCCGTTCAGAGAGACGCCTTCGGAAGTGGTGAACGAGAACATCTCGCGGCTTCCAGTGTCATATTTCGCCCACTTCTCTTTTAGAGCCTTGTTGTCGATGAGCGTTGCAAGGGTCTTGCCTGTATTGTTTTTCAGCGACCAAACCGTCGGAGTGTTCATGTCGCTCCACGTATTGATGAAGTATTTGAAGCCGCTGCTGAACGTAGCGTCGTTGTAACCCTCCTGCGAAGTGAGCCGCTCGGTCTTGCCGTTGCGCCGGGAAACATACACCTGCTGGTCTTGCGGTCCGAGCTGGTTGGCTGCATAATACACGTCGCCGGTGGCTTCGTCAACGCCATAAACGGCGGTAACACAATACTTGCCGTCGCCAATCTTGCGCTGGAGCGTTCCTCCAAGCGAGTAGAGATACAGGTGGGTGTAGCCGTCGCGGTCGCTCGGCATCAGAATGTAGTCGCCCTTCACCTTGGTGTCGGTCACGCTCATGGAGTTGACATACTTGTCCACCTTGTCGCCCACAACCTTCTTGCACACCGTGGTAAGCGGGTCGGCCATGTAAACGGCCAAGTCGTCCTGATGGCGGTTGAGAGTCATTACGGCTATCTTGGTGGGGTCTTTGGTCATGGCTATGCGCGGAATGTAGCCGTCAGCGTCAAGCGGCACCTGCAACCGGCGCGTCTGCCTCGACTTGATGTCGTAGCTGAACACGGCCACCTTTGAGTTGTCCTCACCGGCCACGGGATATTTGTAAGTATAGAAGCCGGGATAGGCGGCGTACTCCTCCCTTTCCGGATTGGAACCCTTGAACATCTGTATGGAATACTGCTTCACGCCACTCTCGTCGTAGCGAATCCAGCACAGCTGGCGGCTGTCGGCGGTGAACACCATGGCACGCGAATTGGAAAACTCCTCCTCATTAACCCAGTCGGGCACACCGTTGATTATCTCGTTGCGCTTGCCGTCGGTAGTAACCCTGCTCTCCGCGTTGTCGTAGAGCAGCTTCACCAGATAAATGTCGTTGTCGCGAACGAAAGCTATCTGCTGTCCGTCGGGCGAAAAGAGCGGAGTCTGCTGCGGTCCTCCGTCAGACAGCGGCACCATCTTGTTGTTTTCCACATTATATATGTAGTAAACCGCCGTGAAAGAATGGCGGTAAATCATGTTTGTCTGGGTCTGTATGAGCACATTGCGCCCGTTGGGACTGATTATGTAGCCGTCCACCGCATCCACGGTTGCCCCTCTAGCCTTGTCGGCATCGAAGAGCACGCCCACCTGTTTGCCGGTCTTGAACGAATACTTCACTATCTGTTTGCCGTCGGAGCTTATCTGGGCGTATGTTTCTCCATCGGCCAACGGTTCTACTGCCGCCATGCTCTCGCTGCGGAAGTCGCCTGATGTTATGTTCTTTATGCTAAACTTGTCTCCTGCCACCGCCTGACCGGCAGCAATAAGCATTGCCACGCATGCAATTGCCATCCTTTTCATCGTTTGTCTTGCTTTTTGTTGTCTGTATTCGGCAAAGTTAAGTATTTTCTACGTAACTTTGTTTTTGCAACGCTTTAAATTATATGAACGACAGGCTTTACAACGACTACGGAACGTGGATTCGCGGCAAGTTTCCATACAGAATACAGAAGCTGTCTGTAGACGCAGGCTTCTCATGTCCCAACCGCGACGGCACCAAAGGGCGCGGCGGATGCGTATTCTGCGACAATCGAACCTTCAATCCCTCGTATTGTTCGGCCGGACACGGTGTGGCGCAACAGATAAACGACGGCAAACGCTTCTTCAACCGCAAGTATCCCGACATGAAATACCTCGCCTACTTCCAGGCGTTCACCAACACCTATGCCCCACTCGACCACTTGAAGCGGCTGTATGAGGAAGCCCTCTCCACCGACGGCGTGGTGGGGCTGGCAATAGGAACCCGTCCCGACTGCGTCCCGAAGGAACTGCTCGACTATCTGGCCACGCTTGCCAGGCAAACCTTTCTCGTGGTGGAATACGGAATAGAGAGCACCAACGACCAGACTCTGCGGTTGATAAACCGCGGACACGATTTCGAATGTTCAAGGCGCGCCGTTGAGGAGACTGCGTCAAGAGGCATCATGACGGGAGGACACGTGATAATAGGTCTGCCGGGCGAGAACGCCGACGAAAGCATGCGCCAGGCCGACTGCATTTCGGCTCTTCCGCTGACCATGCTGAAGATTCACCAGATGCAGGTGGTGAAGGGAACGGCACTTGAGCGGATGTTTGCGGAGAATCCTTTCCACATTTACAGCGTGGAAGAGTACATCAATCTGATAACGGAGTATGTGCAACGCCTCAGATGGAGCCTTGTTCTGGAGCGTTTCGTGTCGCAGTCGCCCAAGGAAATGCTCGTTGCGCCGCAATGGGGAATGAAGAACCATGAGTTTACCGACAGGCTCAACAACCACATGAGAGCCGTAGGTGCCCGTCAGGGGGCGAAATGTTCAGCGCACACTAAACCCTGAGAAGTCACGACGCTCAAGCAACTGCGCCACAGAGGTGCCCTTATGGCACTTTACATACCGGTCTACGGCATCCACAAACTTGTTTGAGAAAGTCTTTTTGCACGTGATGTGGTTCACAACCCACATTATCGCCCCCATGTGCAGGTCACACTCAAGCTGCGAGGACTGTCCGTCGTGGGGCATGGGATAGAGACTGAGTATGTAGAAGGCCATGCAGTCGGGCACAATCATGTCGCGAGTCATCAAAGCCCTTTGCGATTTGGGATAGTACTGTTTGTACAGCTGATAGTCCGATCCGAGATATTTGTCGAGACTTATGCCCAAGGTGTTGTTGCCCACCACGATGCTCTGGTCGAGTGAACCTATTTGGGCGTACACTTCGGGGTACTCCAAATCGGGCAGTTCCTTTTTCAGTCTCGAAAAGGCTTCGGTCAGACCTTTGTTCACGTCGTCCATGGTGGCGTACTGCTGCTCCGCCTCGTTTACAAGAGCCTGCAAAACCGTGTCTTGGTAGAACTTCAGGAACTTTGTGTTTATCTCCGGGTCGTTCACGCGGCCTATCTTCAGCACGTCTTCTATCAGCGCACGGGTCTGCATGGGGTAAACCGTGTTCATCTGCTGCAAGGCCGAGAAGTCGCCGGTGGTAAGGTAAAGGCTCTGAATGCGGTCGTAACGGTCCACCGACACGGCACTACCCAATGCGCCGTCGGCCTTGGAGCGCAGGTTGAACTCACAACCCAAGCACACAAAAAGCACCGTTAACAAAGCAAAACATATCCTATTCAAAACGCCTTTAACCTTTAAAGTTTGTTGAAATACGCAGCAAAAGTACTAAATATTATTGTAATATCAGAATTTTAACCCTAATAAATACTCATAACTGCCGTATTTTTTGTAGGCGTTGGGTGGGATTAGACTGCTTATGGCGGGTCAGCGGATATCCTCGGTTGGTGACACCCGTAATCAGGAATAAAGTGTAGCT
>CAVAQY010000094.1:0-7340 GCA_963590865.1 Bacteroidaceae bacterium
CCTGCGTTTGCGGTCGGTATAAATATCCAGATATATGGACTGGTTGCCTTCTTTATACCGGGCACAGAACGAAGCGTATATGTGTCGGTCGGCTGAAAATGGTGTGAGTAATTTGTGTTTCAATGAGTTAGTGGCGGTTGGCTGAAACAACGACACAAAACGAAGCGTTTACATAGGTTTAATTTTGGTTTACTTTTGAGGGTATAAGCTGGGGCGCAGGTTTGCGTGGAGTTTAATTCTTTGGGCTGTAGGTTTGCATCTACGGCCTTTTTTGTGCCCATGCGGTAAATTCCTTTGTTTATGCGGCTTTAGCGCGTGTAAGGGGCTTATATGGGCTTTGTCCGAATGGCATTTGAGCGATGCTTGGATGGGGGTGTGAGGTGGTAGGGGGGAGGTGCCCTCTAAAATGCCAAAATTGAGAATGGAATTACAAATGCTATTACAAATAGGAATTACAAAAAGCGGAAATTGGAATTACACATTCGGGGTTTTCGGGGGTAGGATAGAGGGGGAGGGAAAAGGAAAGTTTTAAGGGATAGGGTGGGGGAAACTACCCATTTGGGGTATGGGTAAAATGTGCCTGGATTTGGTTAAAACCTTGTGTTTATGGGCATTCTTGTATAATGTGTTTCTCTAAAGAGGGGGGGTACACCCCTCCAAATGGGGTACTAATGGTATTGGAGGGGGTATGCGTATGGTGTTATTCCAACCTAATGACACCGATGACCAAAGCAACTGCGTGGATGGCAGAGTACGGTAACTCAAATGGATCGTATTTTTCATTGTCTGATACGATGAGTACATGTTCTTTGTCGCTTCCGGGTTTTATTCGCTTGATGAGTGCGCCTTGGTTTGTATCTATAACATAAACTTTATTCCATTGAAAGAATAAATCAGACATGGGGACACGTTGGCAAGCGACAATATCTCCAGAGCTATATTTGGGGTACATGCTTGAACCTTTTACGGGAATGAGAAAGTCTGCGCCCTTAAATGCTGGTACGACATATCGCTCACACTCATACTCAAGTACGCTTCTTTCGTCAGTTAAGGCACCAGCCATTGCGTCAATGGGAATTAGAGGGATTCCCTCATGACTGTTATCTGGAACAGGAACAGCTATATTTTTTGAGAGGTTGTCATCAGATATATGTTTGCCGGGGTTGTTTTCAAGCATACTGCCAACCCCTATCATAAGCCAACGGGCTGAATATTGGGGATAATTTTCAACTATTATTTGAACCCACTTAGACTGAATGTCTGTACCATTATTTATAGCACGGGACAAAACGCCCTTGCTTGCTCCTATCTGACGTTCAAGAGCGCCGATAGTTATCCCCTCGTTTGAGGCTATTTCCTGTATTCTTGATAAAATATTACCCATAAGTTGAAAATAATCCCCGAATGTATTTGTCGGGTTGAAAATTGTCACTATCTTTGCAACGTGTTCAAGATTGAACGAGCGGTCAAAGATACGAAAAAAGGCCGAGAATAACGAATTTTAGCAATTAAAGAATATGAACGACAACGAATTAAAGGAGTGGCAGACGCAGAGCGTGAAGCACAAGGTGGCGATGGTTCTGATAATGGACGGTGTAAGTTTCAGCTACACGGAAGAGGACGGCATCGTATTCACAGCACCAGAATGTTATGTGGCGAGGTTGATAAGACGGCTGATGTCCTGCTACGGTTGCAGCATGAAACCGAAGATAAACGAGGTAAAATGATTGAAGGATAACACGGAAGCCCGAATGCTGCACTGGATAGTCAGCGACCGCACTGGATAGTCGGCAGGGCTTGCCTCGGATGACAGCGGGAAAGACCGCAGGAGTGGCACGGTTGCAGTGGCCGGAAAGTTGGAATAAGCAAAGCGAAGAGCGTAGGACAGTTGCTTGGGGTTCGACTCCCCACACTCCACAATATGTATAACAACTAAAATTAAGTGAGACATGAAAAGGTATATTCACGTAACCAAGGAGGTGCGCCAGGAACTGGCGAAAGTGTTCAAGGTGGGCGACAAGACTATATGGAATGCCCTTAATTTTGACAAGGAGCGTGGCGACACGGACTGTGCAAAACGTATCCGCATGTTTGCCATTCAGAAGGGTGGTATCGTAATGGCTGTTGTTCCAGAATTTGAGGTGCTATATGATTATGACGGCATGATTAACCAGTACTTTCCCAATGGTGCAAAGATAGAGACCGATAAGAATACGGGCAACACCGAACTGTTCTACAAGGGTGAGTGCGTAGCCCGTTGGGATAACATCAAGATGAGCGAAATGGACGGTATTCAGCGTTTGGCAGAAATGGTCAACGCAAAGAATGTTGATTCTCTGTTTCTGAGAAAACAAACTGTAAGCGAATAATCGGGAGACAGAATTATGGAGTACCACGATAACAGACTTTGCATTTCTATGCGTGAATTGGTGGACGGTGGTGTTATGACAAATAGCAACTACTGTCAACTCGTTGCACGCAAGAAGATGGAGGTGGTGCGTCGTGGTGGGAGAGGCGGCTATGCGCTCATCGCGGTCAGCAGTCTGCCCGATACCTATCAGGAAAAGCTCAAGACCCTGTACCCCGACCCGTCGATGGAGGTGCTGCTTGCTTGGCTTGATGCCAACTACGAGGTAGACCAGGCAGCCGTGGCATATTTTAACGACTGGCGCAACCAGTGCGGACACGACCACGCCACCGATGCACATGTGAAGGAATATGTAACCAACGCCAGCGTGCTGAACGCCTGTATCAAGTTGTACAACAACGCCAAGGCGATACAAAAGACGATGGGGCAGAAGTACGACTGGAGCATGATGTCGCAAGCCGTGGAAGGCTACCGCATGAAGACCGGACACACGCTGCCGGCAAGTATGCTGCGCTTCCGCAAGAAGGTAAACGAGTACCAGAAGAACGGATACCAGTGCCTCATCAGCCGCAAGTTCGGCAACCAGGCAAGCCGCAAGGTGGACTACCGAACCGAGCGACTGATACTGTCGATAGCTGTGCTGCCCAACAAGCCGTTCAACACCAACGTGTGGGAAATGTACAACTCATTCGTGTGCGGCGAGCTGGACGTGTACGATCCCGAAACAGGCGAACTCTTCGATCCCAGTGAATGGACCGACAAGAACGGCGACCCGAAGTCGCTGAGCGAAAGCACCATCACCAACTATCTGAACAAACCGAAGAACCGCCTGTTCATCGAGCACTCGCTTGACTCCTACACCACATTCATGCACGAGCAGATGCCCCACGTCCACCGCCATGCGCCTGAGTTCTCGTTCTCGAAGATTTCATTCGACGACCGCGACCTCCCACGCAAGCTGAAGGACACCAAGGCAAGACCGAAGGCATACTATGCCTACGACGTTACGAGCCAGTGCGTGGTGGGCTACGCCTACAACCGCAACAAGAACGTGGACTTGGTGGCAGACTGTTTCCGCTCCATGTTCCGGCTGATAGAGAGCAAAGGCTGGGGCTGTCCTGCACAGGTAGAGGTGGAGAACCACTTGATGACACAGTGGAAGGACAGTTTTCTGAAGGCTGGCGTGTTGTTCCCATTCGTGCGCTTCTGCGCCCCGATGAACTCGCAGGAGAAATATGCCGAGCCGATGAACGGAGCCAAGAAACGCAGGGTGGAGCACCGCAACCACCTCGGCATCGGACGCTTCTATGCCAAGGACCGCCACTACCGTACCGAAGCCAAGAAGGTGTTTGACGAGAAGAACGACACCTACGAGGACAAACAGTACTACAGCTGGGACGAACTGATTGCCGACGATATGCGCGACATCAGGGAGTTCAACAACACGCTCCATCCGAACCAGAAGAAATACCCCGGCATGACACGCTGGCAGGTGCTTGAAGCTAATATGAACCCCACGCTACAGCCTATGGACAAATCGGTGTGGGCACGCTTCATCGGAGAGCACACCGAGACCTCCATACGCAGGAACAGCTACTGCCGTGTGGCATACAAGGACTGGTGGCTGAGCAAGACCGAGGTGATGGAACGGCTCGAACCGAACAACTACAAGGTGGATGCCTACTATCTGACCGACGATGAGGGCAACGTTACCGATGTATACATCTTCCAGAACAGCAACCTCATAGACAAGCTCGAAGACCTTGGCACGTTCAACACCGCCGATGCCGAGCAGACCGACGAGGACCGCGAGATATTCGTGAACCAGCAGAAGAAGATAGCGGCATTCAACGCATACGTCAAGAAGAACGCCATAGCAAGCGTGGGCATATCCAAGGCAGAACCGACCGCCCATGAGGAGGCAGCGCCACCGCCACCGCTTGAACTTCCGCCAATGGAGGGAGAGCCGGAAATGGAAGTGACCTACCACGTTTCAGACCCGTTGGCAGACCTTTAGAATAGACATAGAACGATATTAGAACGACAATAAAATAACGTGAGACAATGATAACGACTGAGAACAAAAAGCGGATACTGGAGGCGATAGCCGCCAACCGCACGAACTATCCGAGCGATGCCAAGCACGCTGCCTCCTTGGGCATCAGCACCTCGGTGTATAGCGCAATAAAGAACGGCCAGACCGACAAGGCACTGAGCGAGGCCAACTGGATAACCATCGCCCGGAAGTTGGGCGTGAACCTCAGAGGCGGCATCGAATGGAAACCGGCACGCACCGCCACCTTCGACTATATCACCAAGCAGCTGGAGTTCAGCCAGCAGAGCGGACTGAGTGCGATACTTTGCGACATTCCCAACATCGGCAAGACATTCACGGCACGCTACTATGTACAGGGACACCGCAACGCCATCTATGTGGACTGCTCGCAGGTAAAGACCAAACTGAAGCTGGTACGCAAGATAGCCACCGAGTTCGGTGTTGGTGGCAACGGCAGATACAGCGACGTGTACGAGGATTTGGTCTATTACCTCCGCTCCATCGAAACACCGCTCATCATTTTGGACGAGGCCGGCGACCTGCAGTATGAGGCATTCTTGGAACTCAAAGCCCTTTGGAACGCCACCGAGAGATGCTGCGCTTGGTATATGATGGGAGCCGACGGACTGAAGGCGAAAATAAACCGCTCCATAGAGTGTAAGAAAGTGGGCTACACAGAAATGCTCAGTCGTTACGGTGACCGCTACTCCAAGGTAACACCCGACGACTGCAAGGAGCGCGAGAAGTTCCTAAAAGACCAGGCAAGCGTGGTGGCACGGGTGAACGCCCCTGAAGGTGCGGATATAGCCACACTGGTACGCAAGTCGGGTGGGGGACTGCGACGAGTTTACACGGAAATAGAAAAACTTAAAAGAGTACAGGCATGATGACGAAAATGGAAATGCAATATATGGACGCGGTTATACAGATAAACCGCAGACAACGAAATAACGAGGTGGACTGGGAACAGCGTCGCTATGAATTGGCCAAGGCTGCATTGTTTGTAGCTCCTGCCCTTTACCATGATCGTGAGGAAATGACAGCCGAACACATTGCCAAGTATGCGGTAAAGATAGCGGACGCTGTTGTATCTGAACTTATCGAAACAGAGAAGTGATATGGCAAAGCGAGCATACAGCCCCAAGGACGTGGCGAACATCAAGTGCAAGGCACTCCCCTTTGAGGGACAATGGAAAGACGTGTTCGGTCAGCCGGAAGAGGGCGACACGTGGTTTATCAGCGGTCCGAGTGCCAGCGGCAAGAGTTCGTTTGTGATGCAGTTCGCCAAGATGCTCTGCTCAATAGGCAGCGTGCTGTATGTGTCTCTTGAGGAAGGCGTGGGACTGTCGATGCAAAGACGGCTCGCCCAGTTCAAAATGACAGAGGTGCAAGGCTCATTCCGCATTATTACAGACGGTGACATCAAGGCACTGGAAGAACGGCTGGCAAAACCCAAGAGCGCCAAGTTCATCATCGTGGACAGTTACCAGTACGCATACGAGGCAGGGTGGGAATATTCCCTGACAAGGGCACTGATAGATCGCTTCAAGCGTAAGACCTTTATCTTCATCAGCCAGGAGGACAAAGGCAAGCCGATAGGCAAACCAGCCATCAGACTGAAATACGCTGCCGGCGTGAAGGTGAGGACACAAGGCTTCCGCGCCTACTGTCAGGGACGCTATTCCGGTAACGTGAGCGAATACTACACCATTTGGGAAGAGAAAGCGGTGGAGGTTTACAACGACAAGTCTAACAACTAAAACATAACAGCGATGAAGAAGAAAGTTTATATCAGCGGAGCGATAGCCCACTACGACCTTGAAGAGCGTATGGCGGCCTTTGGTCATGCGGCACGCTATCTCTCCCTAAAAGGTTACGAGCCGGTGAACCCGTTTGAGAACGGTGTGTCGCAGGACGCACACTGGATGGAGCACATGAGGAAAGACATCGCCCTGCTCCTTGATTGCGACTGCATCTATATGTTGCAAGGCTGGGAACTGAGCAAGGGTGCGAAGCTGGAACTTGACGTGGCGAGTTCGTGCGGCATTAAAGTGATGTTCGAGGGACATGAGAACAATGTTCGGGAATACACCTGCTGCCTCTGCGGAAAGAAACACATCGGCTACGGCAACAGCCCGTACCCGTTGAAAGACGATGGCGAGTGCTGTCCCGAATGCAATGTAAGAGTATTGTCTGAAAGAATGAGATTATCAAAGCAAAAATAGATATGGAAGAAAAGAAAGTACAACTGGTGTTTGAGTTTGACCGCTCCGAATATGACGCGTTTCTCTTTCTGATGGACCAGAAGAAAGACGATGAGACGGAGCAAATATGGGAAGCGATGAGCAAAGCCCCTATCAAATGCGACTATAACGCATTTGGGGGAGAAGCCAAGACTGTAAAACTGATGATGATGTGCGCAGCCATAGCGTCAGTCAAGGAACTTGTAAAAGGAAAATGACCATGGCACAGGAAGTAACCAATTTCGCAAGGTTCTTTGCGGCATTCAACAAGTTGCCGTATAACGGCAGCCGTGACGAGTTCAAAAGGCAGATTGTGCTGCAGTACACATGGAACCGCACCGACAGCCTCCGGGAGATGACACGGAGAGAATATAACGACTGCTGCAATGCGCTGGAGGAACTGAACGGTCAGAAAAGTGAACAGAAAAAACGCAGGAGCGAGTGTCTGAAACTCATGCAGAAACTCGGCATTGACACCACCGACTGGATGCGCATTAACGCTTTTTGTCAGGATCCGCGCATCACAGGCAAGGTGTTCGCAAGACTGAGCAACGAGGAATTGGAGCTGCTTTCTGTAAAACTCCGCTCAATCAAGCGCAAGGGCGGACTGAAAACAAAGAAGACAGAAGTCAAACCACAGGTGGACGTGGCCTATGTTATCCGCATGGACGCA
>CAVAQY010000095.1:0-7259 GCA_963590865.1 Bacteroidaceae bacterium
GTTATAAGTATATAAAGAGAGGGTGAGGGAGATGGATACCCCCTTAAAAACAACTGAGATACTGAGATTTGAGATTTTTCGCATATTTCCAGACGTACTTTTCTGCCCTTGACCCCTCTTCCTCTCAAAAGCCAGTCTGCCACGGCTTGCGTTGCCGTTTCAGCTTCCTGGCCTATGGTCTGGCAGATTATCTTTTGAGCGTGCAAAAAGCCATGTATATTTTTGCAGATAACAACCGTTTTGAGTAATTTTGCGCCCGTTTTCAAAACTAACTGAACAACCACTTAGCGAACTGACAGAAACAGACAGAAGTCATTATGGAAGACAGTAAGAAGCGCGAAAAGGAAAGGATAATAAGGCACAAGCTCGACCTGCTGATGCGCACGGGCAAGATTTTGATAGAGAGTGCGGCCGACACAAGCCGTACCCTGCGCAACCTGAAACGCACGGCAGCCTATCTCGGACTGCCCGAAAAGCACCTTCACATATATATAAGCTACAATATGCTGCAGGTGAACCTCAGCGACGAGGAGCACTCTTTCTGCAAATTCCAACGCTGCGACAACCACGGCATCAACATGACTGCCATATCTGCGGTGAGCAAACTGTCGTGGCGCGCCATACGCGAGGACTACTCGCTGGAGAGATATGAGGAAGAACTGGAGAAGATACGCACCCGCAAGCGCAACTACACACCGTGGCAGGTAGCCATAGGTGCTGGGTTTGCCTGTGGAGGCTTTTGCATACAGTTCGGATGCGACTGGGTGGCGTTCTTCTATGCTTCGATAGCCGCCATCTTGGGCTTCCGTTTCAGGGCTTGGCTCAACGCCCTTGGCTCCAACGGCTACGTTAATATAGCCGCCGCTGCGTGCTTTTCCACCATACTGGCCTGGCTCTCCACGTTCATTTCCACGCCAGCCGCCGAGGCGGCAATGCCCGACTGGCTCGTGCCGCTGCTGCACACCGACACTCCGTGGCATCCGCTTATGGCCTGTGCGCTGTTCATCGTGCCGGGTGTGCCTATGATAAACTTTGTGGCCGACATGGTGGAAAACCACATCGGGATGGGCATCAACCGGGCCGTAAACACATTCCTCATGGTGGCCGCAATGTCGTTTGGCATCGCCTTGGCCATCACCATCTGCGGCGTGGACAACTTTGCCAAGAACCTGAGCATGACTCCCCACAACAGCTACATCAGCTATTCGATAGCGGCAGCCATATCGGCCATGGGCTTCTCCATGATATTCAACATCGAGAAGCGGTTGCTCTGGGTGGTGGCAATAGGCGGAATGATTGCCGTGTGCACGCGCAACTTTGTCAATCTTGGACCGAGCAACAACAACATTGGTCTCGACATGGGACTGACAATGGGGTCGCTTGTAGGTTCGCTCCTCATCAGCGTCATATGGGTGAAGGGCACGCACGTGTTCCACACACCTCACCATTGTCTCGCCATTCCGAGCGTAATACCCATGGTGCCGGGCGTGCTGATGTACCGCTTCCTGTTTGCCCTGATACAGATGCACGGTATTGTGGGCGAAGTGACCGAGGCCGTACACAACGGTGTGAGGGCGTCCATCGTCACCATGTGCATCGCCCTTGGCGTGGCCATTCCCAACATATACGCCCGGAAGTGGCTTAGCCCTATGCGCAAGCAGAAGCTCGACAAACTGATAAAGGAGCGCGAGGAGCGCGGAATATTCAAGCCATTCGACGAATAGCGGCGGACAGCCGGAGCAAACGACTGTCACAATGCGACAAAGCGACTGTGCCAAAATGTCACCGTGTGCATTTTGGCACAGTTTTCGTATTCTTTAGGGTGAGAGTCGTGGCAACACGGCACTCGCAAATACTAAATGTATAATCATTAAAATCATAGAAGAGTTATGAACATCAAACCATTAGCAGACAGAGTACTGGTTCTCCCCGCACCCGCAGAGGAGAAGATTGGAGGCATTATCATTCCCGATACAGCCAAGGAAAAACCGTTGCGCGGCAAGATTGTCGCAACAGGAAAGGGAACAAAGGACGAGGAAATGGTGCTCAAGGAGGGCGATGAAGTTCTCTATGGCAAGTATTCTGGCACAGAACTGGAGTATGAGGGAACCAAATACCTGATGATGCGACAGAGCGATGTACTTGCGGTGATAGGATAAAAAAACGACAACTAAAGAATAGAAAGGCAACAAGAAATGGCAAAGGAAATAACATACAACGTGGAAGCACGCGAACTTTTGAAGAAAGGTGTTGACCAGCTGGCCAACGCAGTAAAGGTGACTCTCGGCCCGAAGGGACGCAACGTGATTATCGAGAAGAAGTTCGGTGCGCCGCAGATAACCAAGGACGGCGTGACCGTGGCCAAGGAAGTGGAACTCGAAAACCGCTTCGAGAACACCGGCGCACAGCTGGTGAAGAGTGTGGCAAGCAAGACAGGCGATGATGCAGGTGACGGAACTACGACTGCTACTATACTTGCCCAGAGCATCGTGAACGTAGGTTTGAAGAACGTGACCGCAGGTGCCAACCCCATGGACTTGAAGCGCGGCATCGACAAGGCCGTGGCCGCTGTGGTGGAATACATCAAGAGCCACGCCGAGAAGGTTGAGGATGACTACGCCAAGATAGAGCAGGTGGCTACCGTTTCGGCCAACAACGACCCCGAAATAGGCAAGCTCATCGCCGACGCAATGAAGAAGGTGAGCAAGGACGGAGTGATAACCATAGAGGAAAGCAAGAGCCGCGACACATACATCAACGTGGTTGAGGGCATGCAGTTCGACCGTGGCTACCTTAGCGGATACTTCGTTACCGATGCCGACAAGATGGAGTGCGTGATGGAAAACCCGTACATACTTATCTACGACAAGAAGATAAGCAACATAAAGGACTTCCTCCCCATCCTGCAACCTGCCGCAGAGAGCGGACGTTCGCTGCTCGTGATAGCAGAAGACGTTGACTCCGAGGCTCTGACAACGCTCGTTGTCAACCGTCTGCGCGGTGGCTTGAAGATTTGCGCAGTAAAGGCTCCCGGCTTCGGCGACCGCCGCAAGGCCATGCTTGAGGACATCGCTGTGCTGACAGGCGGTACTGTGATCAGCGAGGAAAAGGGACTCAAACTCGAACAGGCAACTCTCGAGATGCTCGGAACTTGCGAAAAGGTGACCGTAACCAAGGACAACACAACCATCGTCAACGGTGCCGGCGACAAGGATGCCATAGCTGACCGCAAGGCTCAGATAAAGAACGAGATTGCAAACAGCACAAGCTCTTACGACAAGGAGAAGCTCCAGGAGCGTCTGGCAAAGATTTCAGGCGGCGTGGCTGTTCTGTACGTAGGTGCCAACAGCGAGGTTGAAATGAAGGAGAAGAAAGACCGTGTTGACGACGCTCTGTGCGCCACACGCGCAGCCAACGAGGAAGGTGTTGTTGCCGGTGGTGGCACAACCTATATCCGCGCTCTTGGCGAGCTTGCCGACCTGAAGGGTGACTGCCCCGACGAACAGACTGGTATCAACATCGTGAAGCGCGCCATCGAAGAGCCGCTCCGCCAGATTGTGGCCAATGCCGGTGGCGAGGGTGCCGTAGTGGTTCAGAAGGTGCGCGAGGGCAAAGGCGACTATGGTTACAATGCCCGCACAGGAGAATACGAGGACATGCGCAAGGCTGGCGTGATAGATCCCGCCAAGGTTTCTCGCGTTGCTCTTGAAAATGCAGCCTCTATCGCAGGAATGTTCCTCACAACCGAGTGTCTCATCGTGGACAAACCCGAAGAGAAAGCAGCTGCGCCAATGGGCGGAGGTGCAGGAATGGGCGGCATGATGTAAGCCGCTTCAATGTAGAAACTCAAACGTTTCCAACTATAAAAGCGAATGAAAGCGCATGGCAAGGGCCATGCGCTTTTTCTGTATCCTCCATCGGAAAAGAAGACAACGAAGAAGGTTGTCGTGACAAAGAGAAACTGGATGTGCGTTTATTTGCCGGGCATGATGTTGAGTTTGTAGGACAAGCTGAGCATCACGTAGCGTCCAATGCGGTCTGTGCGGCGGAAGTTCATCGAGGAGGGGTTGACTGTGTAACTGTAGTTGGCCACGGTGTTGAGCAGGTCATAGGCGGAGAGCTTGGCTGTGAGACACTTTCCCTTGAGGAAAGAATGGCTTATGGTGGCGTTCCACACATAGTTGTTCTGACTGGGAGTGTTGCCCAACGTAGTATTGGTGTAGTACCATCCAAAGGTAGTGCCCACAAAGACTTTGACCACAGGGATGAAACCATTGAGTGAATAGGTCAGGTTAAGGTCGTGGGTGCGGTAGCTGCTGTGGCTGTTGTCGTCAAAGCTGAAGACGTGGAGCGTGTAGCTTCCGGTCAATCCTGTGGTCATCTTCTCACTACGATAGAAAAAGTTCCACCAAGTTTTTGAGTTCGTCAAGTGCCGGTCGGCCAGTTGGGAAGCGGCACGTTCACCCGTCATCTCCATAGTTTGGGTGAGTTCATAGCCCAATTTGGAGGAAATGGAGTAGGAGAACCTTTGCTTTTTGTCGATTGTTCCATAGAGTCCCAAACCTAACTCGCCATTCCAACAGTAATCACCATTCTGCGGCTGATAGGTGTAGGCACCTGTCGAGCTGTCGTAACTGTAACCGGTAAGTATTGGATTGGTCAGGTAGCCCAGTTGGGGGGTTACAGATAGGGTAAGGCGGTTGTTGAAGAGCCTCACTTGGTATCTGCCGTCAAAGGTCCATTTCTGTCCGGACTTGAGGTCGGCATTGGCCAGAGTGACGGCCAGCGGATTGGTGAAGTCAAAGGCTACGAGCGAGGTCATGTCGGGAAGGATGGTGCGGTGGACGATAGTGGCACTTAGCCAATGTTTCCAACGTTTCCAGGCAAACCGAAGGTTGATTTCGCCGTCCAGGAACGCCCTGGTGCGCGAAGCGCAAGTATCTGTGGTGGCACGTTGGTAGTTAAGCTTCTCGTTGCGCACTATCATTGGCAGGTGTATCTGCATATAGGTGAAGGTGCTGTCGGTACGTCGGTTGTAGTGGAAGTTGAGACCGGTCTGCGAGTTGCGGGTGAGCTTGTTCTGATACATACTGTTGGGCGCGGAGCGCACGGCCCAGAGAGAGTCGGCCGTGGAGGGGACGGTGCCCAGAGGCCAAAGGCCGTCTCGCCATTCATCATAGCTGTCAAGCCGGTAATAGTCGGTGACGGCATGGTCGAGCGACTGCTTGTAGGTGGTGTAGAGGCGCAGGGTGAAGTTGTTGACAAAGTTAAAGAAATACTCACCCCGAGCCTCGTAGTGATAGCCCTTGGTGGGACTCTTGACATAAATGTTGCGGTAGTCGGCCTCCTGGTGAGGGTCGGCGTAGTCAAGGCGGTAGTCTACATAGCTCTTGTTTTCACGTTGTTGGTAGCCGGCGTTCAGCTCCAGCTCAAGGTTGTCGCCCCATGCCAGCTTCTTGTTGAACACAAAGCGCTGGTAGGCATTGAAGTGGCGGCCACGGTAAAGCTCGCTGTTGCGCGCCTGATTGAGGAGCGATTCGCGGATGCCGGTGGGCTGAGGAGTGGCGAACACGGAGTCAAGGGCTTGCGAAGCCTCGCCGTAGCGGTCAGTTGACTGACTGAGCGTGGCCTGTCGCTCCGCCCCGTTCTCGCGCGTGTCACCGATGTTCACCTCGGTATAGGAGTAGAGCCACACGGGGAGCTGGAGCGTGAAGTCGTTGGTGATGGAGAGCTGGCGGTTGCGGGTGTCCGTGTGACTGTCGGACAGCGAGTAGGAGTTGCCGCTTTGAAGAAACTGGGTCTGCCGGTTGCTGGTGTTGTTCGCGTAGTCGTTCCAAAAGGCTGTGGCATTAAACGTGTTCTTGAACATTGTCTCCTTGCCTTCTGCGTAGATGTTGACACCGGCAGAGCGGTTGGTTGTCTTGCCTTCGGGAGCGTTGGATGCGCTCCAGTCACCGTTGCTTTCGGGGTTGCGCGTCTCGTTGATATTGTTCACGTTGGCAAAAAGGCTCACCTTGGTATGGTCGGAGAAACTGCTGGCAAACAGGCGGCCAAGATAGCGGTCGGACGAAGCCCCTCCCACCTCGACGTTGCCAATATAGCCGGTGCGGTACTGTTTCTTCAGGTTAACGTCCATCACATACTCGCGCATTTCAACGTCACGTCCCATGTAGCGGCTTTTGTCTGTAGTCCTGTCATACACCTTGATGTTCTGAACGGTGAAATAAGGCAGATTGTCAAGCATAATCTTATTGTTGCCCTTAAAGAAATCCTTGCCGTTAAGAGTGAGGTAGTCAACCTTGCGGCCGTTGACGGTGATGGTGCCGTCGTCCTTGAGCTCCGCGCCGGGCAACTGGCGCACCAAGGCGTCGAGCATACTGCCGTCGGGCAGTTTGAACGCTGCAGCATCATAGACGAGGGTGTCGCCCCGATAGGCTATCTTTACCTGGGTGCCCTTGACAGTGACCTCGCGGAGCGTCTCTCCGTCATAGGCGGAGGTGACTGAAGTGCGGCGCTTCATGTAGTGCCAGGGAGCGTCAAAGTATTTGTTGCGGGCAATGCTGCGAACATGGAAGTTTACCCAGCTGTCCTCATAGTCGGGATGCTGGGCAAGAATGATGAACCGGCACGGCTCGGCCGGGATGTCAAACTTATAGGCATAGTCGTTTTTGAGTGAGTTGTTCCCTGTGGCAAAGACGGTGGTGGTGTCCACCACGGTGCTGTCTTCCCTCATAAGCGTTATCTTCACGCCCTTCACGCCTACCTTTGTGAACGAGTCCTTCACGTGCCCCCACAGGGCTGTGGTGCGTTGATTCTTCTTGTCTTTCTTGGCTGTAGCATGTGTTTTTTCCGTCATTGCGTCTGCCAAAAGGGTTGATGGACTGGCCAAACAGAGAGCCAGGACAACAAGCATTGAGTTGAATAGTTGCTTCATTAGGTATAATTCGGTCTTGTAGTTTTTATAGAATTAGACTGCACTTGGTCATTCCCATGGCCGTTTTTTGCGCTGTCTCCTGTCAAAGGTATGGTTAAATTGGGACAAAATGTCTGTTGTTCCTTGTTTTTATTGTTCTTTTATATTTTCGGGGGGGGGTGAAATTAACAGATGTTAAGCAGATGTTCAGAATATGTAACTGTTCAGCGGTAGTCCAAGCACTGAATGGTTACCATGGATGCGACGTTACAAAGAAACTATTAAAGGGTTGTTCTATAAATTAGTTCCTTCTCTTATGAGAAATCTCCGTTCCGTTGTTTGGAAC
>CAVAQY010000096.1:0-6891 GCA_963590865.1 Bacteroidaceae bacterium
GCTACACTTTATTCCTGATTACCTGGTGTCACCAACCGAGGATATCCGCTGACCCAACATTTCCGACGATTGCAATCCGTAGCCCAGGAACAACATTTTGGACAAAAACAAATCCCCAAAAGCCAACGGTTTGAAAGTACCGCTGCCGGCTTTTGGGGACTTGCTTTAATAGCTTTTGAGTATTCTTTTTAATGCCTTTGGAGTGTTATCCAACGTCTTTGAGCATTCGTTCTAACACCTTTGGAGCGTTATCCAACGTCTTTGGATATTAGTCACAATAGCTTTGAAATCCTGTCTTAAAGCCTTTTTTTGCGACTGTTCCACGACATTAATCTTCCGCTTCAGGCACGCCATCCTCGGCTTTTGCTGCCTTTTTGGTTGTGCGCTTGCGTGTAGGCTTCTTCTTTTCCTCGTTGATGGGTTGTGCAGGAGCCACGTTTGCCAATTCCGGATCGATGAGTATACGGCCGCAATACTCGCAAACGATAATCTTCTTGTGCATCTTCACATCAAGCTGACGCTGTGGCGGAATCTTGTTGAAGCAACCTCCGCAGGCATCACGCTGCACACAAACGATTCCGAGTCCGTTGCGTGCACTCTTGCGTATGCGTGTAAATGAGGTGAGCAACCGCGGTTCTATCTTCTCCTCAAGCTCCTTCACGTCGAGTTTCAGCTTTTCCTCCTCGGTGCGAGTCTCTTCCATTATTTCGTCAAGCTCGCTTTTCTTCACTTCGAGGTCGCGCTTGCGCTCTTCTATTGCGTTTTCGTTTTCCTTGAGTTCTGCGCTCTTTTCCTCCACACGCACCTGTGCTTCCTTTATCTTCTTGTTGCACAGTTCTATTTCGAGCGACTGAAACTCTATTTCCTTGCTCAGCGTGTCATACTCGCGGTTGTTTTTCACATCGTTGAGCTGCGCCTTATAGCGGTCTACGCTGTTCTGTGCCTCGGTCATTTCTGCCTTTTTCTGACTGATAGCCTTTTGGAAATCCTTTATGTCGCCGTCTATTTTCTCGATGCGGGTTGAGAGTCCTTCTATTTCGTCCTCCAGGTCCTGCACCTCCAGCGGCAACTCACCCCTAAGGGCTTTCTTTTCGTCGATTGCCGACAAGGCCGTCTGAAGTTCAAAAAGCGTTTTCAACCTCTCTTCTACCGACAAGTCGGCTGCTTCTTTCTTTGCCATATTGTTTGCTTATAACTTATAAATAGATTATGGGGTTGGTGTCCGTTTCTGTCATGTATACTGGCAGGCCTGGACAGGCATTCCCGATTATAGACTTGAATATTTCATTGGTGTATTGTTCGCTCTGATAGTGGCCTATCACGCATATCTGTATCTGCTGTTCGTGACCGAAATACACGTGGTAGTGCATCTCTCCCGTCACGAAAGCGTCGGCTTCAGCCTCTTCTATGGCTTGTCCGAGCAGGAAGTCTCCGGCACCTCCGCACAGGGCTACGCGACGTATCGGGCGGCGCAGCAGCTCATTGCACATGACACACTCCACTCCAAACGCCTTCTTCACGGCAATCACAAAGTCGTCAGCGGCCATCTCACAGGGCAGTTCGCCCACAACGCCGCTACCTCCGCTAATGCCTCCTGCGGTCTTCGGGGCAAAGAACCTGACGTTTTCCAGTCCCAGTTTCTCCGCCATTTTGAAGTTCACTCCACCCTTGGCGTTGTCCATATTGGTGTGCATCGACACCACGGCCACATGGTTTTCAATGGCTTTCACCACCGTGCGCTGCACTTGGTCGCCGTCGGATATGGTCTTAAGGCCGCGAAACAACAGCGGATGGTGCGACACAATGAGGTTGCACCCCTTGTCCACGGCCTCGTCAACTATGCGTTCGTTGACGTCAAGACACAATAAAGCCCCTGATACTTCCGCCTCTGTCAATCCTATTTGCAGGCCGGCATTGTCCCAGTCTTCCTGCAACGGCAGAGGCGCGAATTGTTCAAGGGCGTTCAACACTTCCTTTATTTTCACGCGTCTTCAGTTTTGATTTCGCACTTCAAATTGCAAAGTTAGCGTTTTTGGCGGCAAACGCACTACCAACCATCCTTTTTTTAATGTTATTTATTAATATGTGTTCCGCTCTAGAGGATTGAGCGAGACGACCGTAATGTCGGAGCAGACCACATCGGCTGTTGCCGTTAGAAAGGAAAGGCAGTTGCCTCCATTCGTCAGGCGCATGGCAGAGTTCTCCCTGCCATTTAGCTCAACTTGCAAAGTATCTTAAGATAGTCGCCCAAGTATCTTAACTTACTTGGCGATGTATCTTAAGATACTTTTTCCTGCTTATTTCAAGTTGAACGTAAATTTATTCTTATAGTCTCTGTTCACGCAGTCCGTAGCCTTGCGCTGAGAGAGATCATACCCACCGACCATTGAGTGTGACTCGTAACCTCTGTTGGGTTCTCGGCTTGACCCACACCGTTGAGAAGATGCATGGCTGCGTTCTCTGAAAGGATGTTGTTGTTCTGCGCTAACACGTAGCAAGTTTTGAGCGGAGAGTAAAAAAAATGTCGTTTCGACAACGACAACATTTGTCTATAGGGACATATTTTGTTGATAGCGTCAGTTTTTTCCACTTGGCAGGAGAGACATCTTCTTTCTTGGTGAAAATCTTGACAAAACGACTCTGCGAGAAGAAGCCTGCCGATTCGGGATGGCTTCGGGATTCGTTCGGGACGCAGCACTCTCCAAATCTCTAAATCTTGGCCTCATTCTTTATTCTTCGTATGGACAGCTTATGCCGTTTTGGTTGGCAGAACAAGACTACCGCTCCTATATTTTTTCCATTCTTCCGCTCTGGAGTGTTACTGAAACGAGCTGTCCGCTTTAGGAGCGGGAACGCTGCATTTGACCGTCACCGAACATAACATTCCGCTTGTACCCAAAAACGACGTCAAGACTCTCCGAACGCCACGTTTTGCACGTGAACTGCGCTTTTTCGAGGCAAATACCTTACCTTTGCAAGGCGTGGGCTTGGCTTTGCTTCTTTACGCCCTACCTACAACCTAAGAAAACACACATAATTATTATGCTACAGAAACTATTCGGATTTGATGTATCAAGGCACAGCGTGAGAACGGAAATCATGGCCGGCATCACCACTTTCCTAACCATGTCGTACATCCTTGCGGTCAATCCGAGCATCTTCGCGAGTCTCGCACCGCTTGGAATGGACACTCCCGCCACGTTCACAGCCACAGCATTGGCCGCCATTGTGGGCACTCTTGTCATGTCTTTCCTGGCGAAAAAGCCGTTCGGACTGGCTCCCGGCATGGGTCTCAACGCCTTTTTCGTCTACACGGTGTGCCTCACCATGGGCTATACGTGGCAGTTTGCCCTCACGTCCATCCTCATTGAGGGCATCTTGTTCATCATCCTGACCGTGACAAACATACGCAAAATCATCGTGGACTCCATACCCATGTCCATCAAGCGGGCCATCGGTGTGGGCATAGGACTGTTCATTGCGTTCATAGGACTGCGCAACGCCGGCATTGTGGTGGACAATCCTTCCACGCTCGTTGGACTTGCCGACCTGACACAAGGTCCTGCGCTGCTCGGAGTGATTGGTCTGGTAGTGACGGGAGTGCTGGTGGTGAAGAAGGTGCCGGCAGCTCTACTAATCGGAATACTCGTCACATCACTCGTGGGCATTCCCATGGGACTCACCCACTTCAACGGAGTGGTGAGCATGCCGCCGTCCGTAGCTCCCATATTCTGCCAGTTTGAGTTCGACAAGATATTCATTCCCGACATGGCCGTGGTGGTGCTGACATTCCTTTTCCTTGACCTGTTCGACACCATGGGAACCCTCGTAGGCGTGTGCACCAAAGTCGGCATGACAGACAGCAACGGAAAGATTCCGGGACTCAACAAGGCTCTCATGGCCGATGCCGTGGCAACTGTGGCCGGAGCCTGTTTCGGCACCTGCACCACAACCACCTACGTAGAGAGTGCGTCAGGTGTGGCACAGGGAGGGCGCACCGGACTCACCTCGTTCACCACAGCCATGTGCTTTGTACTGGCTCTTTTCTTCGCACCGGTGTTCTTTGCCATGCCGGCAGCAGCCACTTCCTCGGCACTCGTCATCGTTGGCCTGTTCATGCTCAGCCCGATAAAGGATATTGACCTGGACGACTGCTCCGAGGCTCTCCCGGCATTCATTACCATTATTATAATGCCGCTGGCCTACAGCATATCCGAAGGCATTCTTTGCGGCATGATTTCCTATGTAGTCATAAACGCGCTGTGCGGCAAGTTTCGCAAGCTGAACACTCCCATGTGCATTCTTGCGGTGCTGTTCGTGCTGAAATACATCTTCATCTGACGCCAAACCGCTCCGCAACCGATGCCGTCTGCGCTACTGCGGCACTCGTGCTTACAACCATTTTTACTACCTTTGCAGAAAAGAACATGAAACAGACAGACAAATACAAGACATTGGCCGCGCTCGTCAGAGGCTTCTTTGAAGGGTTCATGTCGGGAGTTCTCGACGGACAGAATGTTGGCAAAATGGAGAAGAGAGACCCGAAAACGGTGAAACAAGTCATGCTCAACCACTATGAGGACATCGCCCCGACGTTTCACGACTTGATTTTCTACCCTATAGCCGTCATGAATTTCGACCTTGAGACGATAACCGCAAAAGTGAAACAGCTGTACGCCAAAAGCCCCACCCCAGAGCTTATACTGCGAACGGCCTGTTCCGACGACGCAATGCACCAGGCTGTAGTGGCCGAATACCGCCGCAACTTCAGCAGTTTGCTCGAAGGACGACTTCCTACCGAGCAGGAACACTTTGACAACTACACCCGCAACAGCAACGAACCGGCCACGGTGGACACAAAAACGGCAATACGAGAGGTGGTCAAGACAACCATGAGGGCATATCTGAAAGGGCTGGAATGCAGCACAAACGAGGATTACAAACCCAACAACGTCTCAATCATGCTGCTAATGATCTACTCCATGAACATGCTTATAAACGACTCTCCGATAGAACCGTTTGCCGCACAGGCACAAGGCATTGACGAGGTGATTCTCAAAGCGTGCGGTTCAAAGCACAACGTAGACCTTATGGGGAATGCGATGAGCAGCGCATACAAGGAAATGCTTATGGGATGACGTGAAAAAACATTCCCGATTGCCAGGGAAGACACGGCCTTTTCTACAAAAACAACTACTATACAACTACTATAAACAATGAAAAAAACAATTATCATCACTTTGCTGGCAGCCTTTGCGCTGTCGGCAGCAGCACAGTTTTCAAAGCCAAGGCGCAACTATGTGGAATGGATTGTAACGGTTGACCGGCACGACCGCATCTACCGTACAGGAGAAAAGGCCACCGTCACGGTGGAAGCCCTCAAGGGAGGCATGGCTCTTGACGGAGTCACGCTGCGCTACACTACCGGCGACGACATGTTTCTGCCCAACGGAACAGGCGACTCCACCATTTTCCGCAACGGCAAAGCCACCATTGACCTTGGCACACGCACCGAACCGGGGTTCCGCGCCTGCGATTTGCGGTTTAACGTGAACGGAAAAACATACAAGGACCTGATAAAAGTGGCCTACAATCCCAGCAACATACAGTCGTACACAGCCCAGCCCAGCGACTTCGACAGTTTCTGGCGCAAGACTCTCAAGGAAGCCGGCAAGGTGAAACTGGCTCCCGAGGTGACTCCTTTGCCGCAGTATTCCACAGAAAAGGTTGAGGTTTCGCTCGTGAAACTCACCGTCGGTCCCGACGGACGCAACATGTATGGCTACCTCACACGGCCACGCGACGGGAAGAAACATCCCGTACTGTTCTGTCCGCCCGGTGCCGGAGCAGCCAAGATAAACCCGTATACGTATTACAGCGAACAGGGTTTCATCTATCTGAACATCAACATACACAGCGGATGCAACCCCGAGCTGGACGACAAAGCCTATGCCGAAGCCCGCAAGATAGCCGAGGGATACAACCGCAACGGCATCGGCAATAAGGGAACCTTCTATTACCGCAGCGTATACGCCGGTTGCTCACGTTGCATAGACTATCTTTGCAGCCTTGAAGACTGGGACGGACGCAACGTGGGTGTTACCGGAGGCAGCCAGGGCGGCGCTCTTACCATCGTTACCGCTGCGCTCAATCCCAAAGTAACCTTTTGCTCACCGTTCTACCCTGCCCTTTGCGACTTGCTCGGCTTCAAGAACGGACGCGCAGGAGGCTGGCCAAAGTATTTCCAGACCGATAACGAGGCTGACGGAGCTGCCGAAACACTTCCTTATTACGATGTGGTGAACTTTGCAAGGCGATTGAAATGCCCTGTGTTCTACTCTTTCGGCTACAACGACGACACATGTTCCCCCACATCAACCTACGCCGCATACAACGCCATCACAGCTCCCAAGACTCTGTCGGTCACACCAACGAGCGGCCATTGGCGCTTTCCCGAGACAAACGGCGAGTCGGTGGAATGGATGAAGAGCCAAGTGAAGTGACACGATGCTGCAAATTTGCAACAATCCGTATGCTCTCCATGCACAAAAAATGCCGAAAATCATACAAAACCACACTATTTTCGGTGTTTTGTGAACAAATAACATGGGAAAACGGACGAAAACAATAGATTTAATCACGCTTTTATGTGTATCTTTGCAGCGCAAACAAGCAACAGATTCTGGCCTCTTGACTGGCCGGTCATGCACAAAACAAAAAAAACAGTTTTAGTTAGTAATAGTTTTGGTTAGTAATTTTTATGGTAAAATATAACGGGGCTGTGAAGTTCCGTTATTTTTTTGCACGAACAGAGGGGCTGAGCCAGCGGGTCTTCCGGGTCAGCGGATATCCTCGGTTGGTGACACCCGTAATCAGGAATAAAGTGTAGCT
>CAVAQY010000097.1:0-6797 GCA_963590865.1 Bacteroidaceae bacterium
ATCAACGAGTTATGTAATTTTTTAACGAACTATTTGTTACTTAAAACGTTAAATATCAGAGTATTATATTAATAACTTAATGGGTGATTCCTGCATCTGTTTTTCGGAACATCTAACTGGACACCCTATTTAATAATTTAGATGATGTAAATCACAAGACCGGTATTCCGTATTGCCACGCACAAGTTACTGACTTGACCGGCACAAGTTAGTAACTTGACAAATTAGCATATTCAGTGGCTTAAAAAACAAGACGCAGCTTATGCCATTATACAAGAAACCGTACAGCAAGCTCCCCTAAACCCGAAACTTCAGTCAGACTGTCTCCGCCGTCTCACGCCTCAGCGGATAGTGACCGCGCAGATATTCAAACTTTTCTGGAGCGTTTTTCAGTCTCCTGCTGTCTTCCGACGGGTCATACAGCTGCAACGGATTGCCCGTGAACACAAAATCTGCGGGTAACGGGGGCGGCACTATAAGTCCCGGACAAGGCAGGTGAAAGAAGTCGCATACGGCTTTGAGACTCATGTTGTCGGCGTTTACCTTGCCGTCGGCAGAATATCCGGCGATATGGGGCGTACCTATATACACAGTATCCAGCAAATCGCGGTCTATGTCTGGCTCGTTTTCCCATGTATCTATGGCTGCCTGGCTCACCTTTCCTGTGCGTATGGCATCCAACAGGGCTGCGTTATCCACAACCTCGCCGCGACTCGTATTCACAATAAACGGACGTTTGGCCAAGCTGTCGAAAAACTTTCGGTCGGCCATGTGCCATGTGGCATACGGCGAAGTATGGACAAGAGGCACGTGAAACGTGATGATGTCGGCTTCGGCGGCAATCCTTTCGAGGCTTACATAGCCGGGGTAGCCCTTGGGGGGGTCGCACACAAGAACATTCATGCCCATAGACAGAGCAACTTCCATGACCTTCGTACCCACATGACCGCAACCAACGATGCCCATAGTGGCCCTGTGCAAATCGAGCATACGGTCTCTTTCAAGCAGCATCAACAGCGAACGCACATACTGCCCCACCGATGCAGCATTGCACCCAGGGCAGTTGCTCCACGCAATGCCTGCCTTGGCGAGATATTCCGTGTCGAGATGGTCATAGCCGATGGTGGCTGTGGCGATGAATTTCACCCGGCTTCCCTCCAGCAGACTGGCATCGCAACGTGTACGGGTACGCACTATGAGGGCGTCGGCATCGACCACATCACTGGCCGAAATGCTCTTTCCGTCCTTATATACTGCCTCCACGTCCATGCGGGCCACGGCTTCGCGGATGTATGGTATGCGGTCGTCTATCACAAACTTCATAGCGACCGCAAAAGTACGCAAATTAGTGATAAAAAAGTGGCTCATTCTGTGAAAAAGAGACACTTTGTTGGCCATTTGGAAAAGATTACTTAGCTTTGCAGAGAAATACAGAAAACAAACGAGAAGATGTCATTCACAGAACAATGCAACAACATTTTCGGTCAAGCCATCAGAGACTACCACATGACCGATGATGTGGACACTGCCATAAAAAATCCGTATAGCAGGGGCGAAATAGACAATAGCCTGTACATGAAATGCTGGATTGACACCGTACAATGGCACCTTGAGGACATTATACGCGACCCGCACATCGATCCGACAGAGGCTCTTGGACTGAAGAGGCGCATTGACCGCAGCAATCAGGACCGTACGGATCTGGTGGAGGAGATAGACACGTACTTCAGAACACAGTACAGCGAGGTCACTCCGCTGCCCGACGCACGGCTCAACACCGAGAGTCCAGCCTGGGCCGTGGACCGTCTGTCAATTCTTGCGCTGAAGATTTACCACATGAGGGAACAGGTTGAACGTACCGACGCCACTCCGGAGCACCGTGCCAAGTGCGCCGCTAAACTGGAAGTGTTGTTGGAGCAGCAGAAAGACCTGTCGCTTGCCATTGACCAGTTGCTCGAAGACATCTCGAAGGGACGCAAGTACATGAAAGTGTACAAGCAGATGAAAATGTACAACGACCCCGCCACCAACCCCGTACTGTACGGAAACAAATAAGGGCTGAAGCACATGGCCTCACCGCACTTGGCGGTAGGCAAGCCGAACCTTTGCCATGAAAAAGGAACACATACTTGTAATGCGATTTTCCGCTTTTGGCGATGTAGCCATGGCTGTTCCTGTGGTCTACTCACTGGCCAAGGCATACCCCGATGTGCGCATAACTGTGCTGAGCCGCGGCTTCGCCAGAGCTTTGTTTGAGGATTTGGCTCCAAACGTGAACTTCATGGAGGCCGACACAAAGCACGAATACCGGGGAGTGAAGGGATTGAACTCCCTCTACCGCCGGCTTGTGGCAAAGAACTTCACCGCTGTGGCCGACTTCCACGACGTGTTGCGGTCAAAATACCTGCGGGTAAGGTTCTGCATGAACGGTTGCCGCGTAGAACATATAGACAAGCACCGCGAAGGACGGCGCAGGTTGACAAGTGCCAACAACCGCCTTTTGCAGCAGCAACCCACTTCTTTCGAGAACTATGCCGACGTGCTCGCCCGGTTAGGCTATCCGGTCAAGACCGTTTTCCACTCGCTTTTCCCTTCCACAGGCGGCAACTTGAACCTGTTGCCGGCTCTGTTTGTGCCCAAGAAACACGAAGAGGTGTGGATTGGCATCGCTCCGTTTGCCGCTCATGAGGGCAAGATATACCCGCTGACACTCATGGAAGCAGTTGTCCGACGGCTGGCCAAGAACCATCCGAAAGCCCGGTTGTTCCTCTTCGGGCGCGGAGCAAAAGAGGACAGCGTGTTTCCTGACTGGTGCAAAGAACTGAACTGCTGCGTCCATGTGGGCAAACATCTGGAAACGCTCCACCAGGAATTGATACTGATGAGCCACCTTGACGTGATGCTCTCCATGGACAGTGCCAATATGCATCTCGCTTCGCTCACGGGAACACCCGTGGTAAGCATCTGGGGTGCCACACATCCGTATGCAGGATTTGTGGGTTGGGGACAGAAGCCGTCCTACATACTACAGGCCGACCTGCCTTGCCGTCCGTGCAGCATATACGGCAGCAAGCCCTGCGAGCGCGGTGACATGGAGTGTATGCGGCGGATAAGTCCCGAAAGCGTGGTAGCCAAGATTGAGGAAGTGCTCCGCGAGAAGTCTGTCAACGGCACTTCAAACCAGTAATCAACTTTAAGGTGGCTACTTATGGAACATCATGTTCAGAACGACCAGCGCAGTTGTACATCCACATCTGCCTTTGACGAGTGGTCAATGGTCTGAAGACCGCTGCCAATGGTACTGCGGTCAAAGTAGTCAGTCACCCCTATCTTTGTCAAAAGCGTCAGTCGACATGGCAATTCGGCACGCGCCATGGCCGTATAGCGCACTCCCCTGCCGTAGAGTGACGGAAACGAGAGAGTGTGGAGCATGCCCTGTTCGTAGACATACAGTCGGCTGGCGTAACTGTCTGTGACAAACCAACTGCCTCCAAGCGACACTTTGAGCCACCTCCAACGCACGTTGACTTTCTGCGTAATGGCCATTCCTCGGTCGCAACCGATGCCGTACACCAAAGCGAAATCGGCCTGGGTGGACGTGTCCCACCACTCGCCTCCACCGAACGATGCTTTCAGCCGTGCCCTGTGGGTGTCCTGCCGTATGGCAGATGTCTTGGTGTCGTTGTCCCGTTGGCGTGTGTGCAACCTGTAGCGTGCGTTTAACGTCCAATTGCCCAAGGACAAACGTCCCGAGAGCATTGCATCGAAAGCGTCGGAAGAAAAGGATGTTAGATAGCGCATCCACGGATAGTAGGTGTAGTCGGCATAGGCGTCAAGCGCAAGTTTGGGCGACGGTTTCCACGTCACTCCGAGATAAGTCCCATGCTCATTAGCCACACGTCCGCCGTCGCTGAAACTGCCGGAGTGGAGCGACACGTATCTGGGGGAATAATAGCGGTGAAGCAACAGGAAAGAAAGCTGGTCGCCCATGGTGAACGACATGGTGTTTACGGTTGCCACATTACCCTTGCGGTCTAAGGCAGTCTCACCCGACACGGCAAACCGTTTGGCGGCAAAGCCGTAGTCGGCACCGATGTTGAAGAAACCGTTGCCCGAGGGATAGTAACGTTTGTAGCCCTGGCTCGTACTTGGTTTCAGTTCACGGTTGAAATGGGTGTATATACCGGTCAAACCCACATGAAAGCGACGCTTTCGCAGCCTTGCATTGAAACCGGCTGTCTGCGCCATGGTGTTGTTCTTCTTCTCCATTTCCGTCAGAGTGCGGTGGTAGCCCGACGTGACGAGCGTTGCCACGGTGCCGTCTGCCTTGTTGAGCGTGGCGTCATACGGTCTTGACGACACGAAAGCAGTCATCTCCGCCCAATCGTTCAGCCTCACGGTGGCCGCAACGCCCTGCATATAGTTGGCAACCGAGCGACTGGCCGTAGGCGAAACGGCGTTTGTGGGTCGTCCAAGCGTGGCGATAGCGGTGGTTTTGCCGAGTCTTAGACCTGTGTTGGCCACCAGTCCCATGCCAAACTGCACACGGTAGTGGCCCACAACAAGGTTGGACACGCATTCGAGGTTGCGCAACTGAGCAAAGAAAGAATAGTGGTCGTAGCCCATGGAATTGCCGTTTAAGAAAAACGGTTCACCGCTGTCCTGCGCGCCGATGAAGCCAAAGCGCAGTCTGTCTCCGGCATTGAAGTCATAGCGTAGGGAATGTCGCAGACTGTAGCCAAGGTAGCCGCCACTGTCACCGCGCCTCTCATAGAGCGGAACGCTGGCCGTGGCAAGCAGCACACTGCGCCCCTGCGAGAGCAACTGACCTATCGACATGCGCTTTGAGGACGGCGGTCCAGCAACTACAAAGCACGACAGCAACTGCATGCGGGCCTTGTCAAGCGAGGCAATGGACTGAAGCTCGCCCAAAGTCTGCATGGATCCGTGGCGTTTCACATACAGACAGATGTCGTCAATTTGTCTCTCGGTGAGAAAAGGCAGACGGCTGAGGTCGTCGGGAGTAGCAGAATTGATGTTCAGGGGATTGGTTTCAAGGTCGCAAAGCGTCTCGTAGGTTTCGTCGTCAAGCCCTCCGTCATCATCGTCTTCACAGGCGGCCACCTCCTGGAAGAAGCGCAGCCAAGATCTTTCGGTCTGCGCACTGGCCGATAGAAACAGCAGGAAGAGAACCGGCAGAAGTGCCGTCAGCCGTAGGGAAACCATGGAAACAAAGGTAGGAAATTTATGTGAATTAACACTAAATGGGACGGTCTTTATGCCGTAAGCGGGAAAATATGCCTACATTTGCCGCCACTATGAAGCTACTTTTCCTGTCATTTGCACTTGCCGCCGTGACGCTTGCCGCTCACGGACAGGTCCCGTCCGGCTCCGGACAGCATCCCGAAGACCGCGAAGTGGACATGGACAGCCCGACATTCGTACCGACCGTAAAAGTGGGAAAGGTGCTTGACAACGGCGACAGCATACAGTACATGGAGATGAACAACGTGTATGTGTATCCTCAGTTGGCCTTTTCCAGCGAGCAACAGGCCGCCGCATACATGCGACTGGTAAGAAACGTGAAGAAGGTGTTGCCCATCGCGAAGGAAGCCAACCACATCTTGCAGGAGACATACGAGTATCTGGAGACGCTGCCCGACAAGAAAGCGAAGGACGCCCACATGAAACTCGTGGAGAAAGGCATATACAACGAGTATAAGCCGCGCATGAAAAAGCTTACCTACTCACAGGGCAAGCTGCTCATAAAGCTTATCTATCGGGAGTGCAACTCCTCCTCCTACGACCTCATCAAGGCTTTTCTCGGCCCGTTTAAGGCAGGTTTCTACCAGGCTTTCTCCGCACTTTTCGGAGCCAGTCTGCGCAAAGGCTATGACGCAGAGGGCACCGACCGCCTTACAGAGCGCGTGGTATTGATGGTAGAAGCCGGACAATTATAGGGCGGTTCTCAATGTTGTCCTAAACGTTTTTTGGAAAAGACGAAAATCCGGCTATGTGTAACTCTAAAAAATGAAATTTTATCAGAAGAGGTAGCCGTTGCAGCAGAAATGTTCTGAGTTTTTCCTTCCCAAAAGTCAAAAGAAGGTTTTGATTGCAATCAATAGACATTCCCAAATGTCGTTGGGGTTGTTGTTCGCAATCAACGATTACTTTCAGTGTCGCTGGACGTCTTGATCGCAATCAATAGTCATTTCCAAGTATTGCTGTCCGGTAAAACACAAAAAGAGCATAATTATCCTGCCCGAAGCCTTGTATAATGGGACTTCGGGCTTGCCTTTTCAAAAAGTAAGCCCCCTCTAATCAAACAGACTTGGTTCGGGAGGCGATTCCTTTGCCTCTTGAACCATTTTTGCCCAGTCTTTTTCGGGTTCTTCAAGAAAAGTATAGCAGTTCACGTAATACATGAGCATTAACCTTACCATTGTAGCCAATCCTGAGAAACTCCAGGGGCGTTTGATGCGTTTTTGTATGACCATCAGAAGAAGGTTGGCTATTAGTGTAACCCAAATTTGTATCTTGATGGCGTTGGCACTCTCTCCGTAAAAATATCTAAGCGGAAAATTTTGCTTGAGTTGCTTAAACAACAGTTCTATCTCCCATCTTTTGCGGTATATGGCGATGACATCTTCTATCTCCATATCCATGTCGTTGGTGAGCAGCGATATGATTTTTGGCTTTTTCTTCTTGAGATCGACGTAAGTGACAATGCGGGCCTTGTGTTTGATGTCCTCTCCGTCCTTGACGTGCTTTTTGAACTCCACAACTTGGACTTTGTA
>CAVAQY010000098.1:0-6754 GCA_963590865.1 Bacteroidaceae bacterium
CTCATAAGAGAAGGAACTAATTTATAGAACAACCCTTTAATAGTTTCTTTGTAACTTCGCATCCATGGCAACCATTCAGCAATAGCGAATGAGACTTGCCCATTTGCTATTGCTGAATGGTTACTATGAAAAAGAATATGGTTAAAAAAACTGTCACAGTAGCAAAGTTATGTTTTTTTTGTATAAAAGGAATAGCGAAAAAGCACAACATTAATGAATACAAGGTATATTTGCATTAGGGTTTAGAGGATAGTAAGAAATCCTACCTTTACGAATAGGTTAAAGCCGATTTTCAGAATACACCACAACGGAACAACAAATACATTCAATAGGCCATGGCAAAGTACAACATTACGGAAAAGAAGGAGAAGGAAGCGGCTTACAGAAGCCTCGTTAATCCCAAATTGATGGATGAGATGAAAGAAAAGATTCTCAACATCATAGTTATGCAAAAGAAGTATAAGGACAAAAATTATTCTGCTAAAAAACTTGCGGAAGACTTGGGAACCAACACAAGATATATCTCTGCGGTTGTGAACGTGCGCTTCCACATGAACTATACGTCTTTTGTAAATAAGTTCAGAATAGAAGAAGCTATGACTATTCTGGTGGACAAACGCTATCAGGACAAGAAGATGGAGGAAGTGAGTGACATGGTGGGCTTTTCCAACCGTCAGTCTTTCTACGCTTCATTCTACAGACTGATGAAGATGACTCCCCGTGCTTACCGCATACAACACATGGCTCAGCATCCGTCGCTGATACGCCCTGTGGTGAAGAAGTCAGAAGAAAACGGCGGGGAGGGACAGACTCTTGGATAACTTCACGTCCTACTCTGACGAACGTTTTGCCGACATACAACTGCTCCGATACCGTCTCGACGGTTTCGGAGAGTTGCCTTTGCGCACAAAACTGTTTATCTATTATCTCTCAGAGGCCGCCCTTTACGGTCGCGACATCACGTTCGACCAGTTCGGAAAGTACAACCTGCGCATAAGGAAAACGCTGGAAGCGGTCTATACGGACTTCAATGTTGACCGCAATACTGACGGTTTCCGGGCGTTGGAGGTCTACTTGAAGCGCATTTGGTTTTCCAACGGCATCTACCACCACTACGGTTGCGAAAAGTTTGTGCCGGGGTTCAGCGAGGAATACTTGCGCAGTATCATCGAAAAGGTTGACGCTTGCCGTTTGCCGCTAAGGAGCGGCGAAACGGTAGAATGCCTGTGCAACGACCTGTTTCCTGTGATTTTCAATCCGGATGTACTTCCCAAGCGTGTCAACAAGGCAGACGGAGAAGACCTCGTGCGCACTTCTGCCTGCAACTTCTACGAAGAAGTCAGTCAGGAGGAAGCGGAAGCATACTATTCCACTCTTAAGGCTTCGGCTGGCGAGTGCGCTCCGTCGTTCGGACTGAACTCCACACTTGTGAAACAAGACGACGGAAGTCTAAAGGAAGTGGTGTGGAGTGCCAACGGACGCTATTCAAATGCCATACGACACATTATCCATTGGTTGCGCAAAGCATCTGAGGTGGCTGAGAACGATAGGCAGCGAGAAGTGATACGCCTGCTTGTGGAATACTATGAGACTGGCGACTTGCGTCTTTTCGATGATTATTCCATTGCATGGGTCAATGCTGTAGACGGCCAAGTGGACTTTGTCAATGGTTTCATAGAAGTTTACGGCGATCCGCTCGGACTGAAGGGTTCATGGGAAAGCATAGTGGAATACAAGGATATGGAGGCTACCAAGCGTACACGCACTATAAGCGACAACGCTCAGTGGTTTGAAGACCACTCACCTGTGGACAAACGCTTCAAGAAACCGGTGGTCAAGGGTGTGATAGCCAATGTTGTATGTGCAGCAATGCTCGGTGGAGACGAATATCCGTCAACGGCAATAGGCATAAACCTGCCCAACGCCGACTGGATAAGAGCGCAGCACGGCAGCAAGAGCGTCACCATAGGCAACCTTACCGATGCTTATAACAAGGCTGCAAAGGGCAATGGTTTCAGGGAAGAGTTTGTCATGGACGAAGAAACCCGTGAGCTGATTGACAAGTACGGTGACATTTGCGACGACCTGCACACCGACCTTCACGAATGTTTGGGGCATGGTAGCGGACAGCTTCTGCCAGGAGTTGACCCCGATGCGCTCAAAGCATACGGCAATACGGTAGAGGAGGCACGTGCCGACCTGTTCGGCCTTTACTACCTGGCCGACGAAAAAATGGTGGAACTCGGACTTGTTCCCGACCGTGAAGCCTACAAGGCGCAGTACTATGGCTATATGATGAACGGACTAATGACGCAGCTTGTGCGCATAACGCCCGGCAATGATATTGAGGAAGCCCATATGCGCAACCGTGCGCTGATAGCCAATTGGGCTTTGGAGCATGGCAACGGTGCGCTGGAACTGACAGTCCGCAACGGCAAGACATACGTGGCCATCAACGATTACGAACGGTTGCGCGAATTGTTCGGGCAATTGCTTGGCGAAATACAGCGCATAAAGAGTGAAGGAGACTACGTTGCAGCCCGTGAACTGGTTGAGACGTATGCCGTAAAGGTCAACGAAAACTTGCATAAAGAGGTGCTTGAGCGTTACCGCAGCCTTGACATTGCTCCGTATAAAGGCTTCATCAATCCGGTAATGGAGCCGGTGAAGAACGGCAACGGTGACATTGTTGACATACAAGTGAGTTATTCCGAAAGCTACTCTCACCAGATGCTACGATACAGCAATGACTACGGCACCCTGATATAAGTCGTTTCAGAAACATACTTACACAGAGGAAACAGTTCCCGTAGTTTCGCGCTATTATACTTACACAAAGAAAACAGCTTCCGTAGTCTTGCACTACAGAAGCTGTTTCCTTTTATTGCCTTTGCGGAAAGTCACTTCAATTCAAGCTCTTTCTGCATCCTCACAATCTCGTCTCTGTATTGTGCAGCCTGTATGAAGTCGAGTTTCTTGGCCGCATCCTTCATCAGACGAGTCAAGTTGTCTATGTTCTTTTCTATCTGCGGACGTGTCAGACGTTCCACTATCGGGTCGGCAACCATCGCCTTTGTCTCCGGTTCCACATACATAGTGGCTGTTTTGGCCGCCGTCTTGTTTTCGCCATCACCTATTTCCGTGCGCAGAACACTTTGTTTCGTTGCCTTTACTATCTGCGTCGGAGTTATGCCGTGCTGCTCGTTGTAGTGCATCTGCTTTATCCTTCGGCGCGTAGTTTCGTCGATTGTCTGCTGCATACTGTCGGTTATTGTGTCGGCATACATTATAACTTTGCCGTTGACGTTGCGTGCAGCACGTCCGGCTGTCTGGGTCAGACTGCGCCGGCTGCGCAGGAAGCCCTCCTTGTCTGCATCGAGAATGGCCACAAGCGAAACTTCCGGAAGGTCAAGACCTTCCCTTAAGAGGTTGACACCTACCAGGACATCGTAGACACCTTGGCGCAAGTCGTCAAGTATCTTCACCCTGTCAAGTGTGGCCACGTCGCTATGAATGTAGGCTGTGCTTATTCCGTGGTTCAAAAGGTACTCTGACAGTTCTTCGGCCATACGCTTTGTAAGTGTCGTAACGAGCACTCGCTCACTGCGTTCAATGCGTTCGTTGATTTCAAAGGTAAGGTCGTCTATCTGGTTCTCGCTCGGTCTTACTTCTATCTCCGGGTCGAGCAATCCTGTGGGTCTTATGATTTGCTCTACAACCACGCCGTCGGCTTCTTTCAACTCATAGTCGGCCGGAGTGGCAGAGACGTATATCACCTGGTTTACCATGGAGTTGAACTCGTCGAATGTAAGCGGACGGTTGTCAAAAGCGGCAGGCAGACGAAATCCGAACTCCACGAGGTTTTGCTTGCGGGCACGGTCTCCGCCATACATAGCATTTATTTGCGGTACGCTGACGTGGCTCTCGTCAATCACCATCAGATAGTCTTTGGGAAAGAAGTCAAGCAGACAGTAAGGCCGTTCGCCAGGATTGCGCCCGTCAAAGTAGCGGGAGTAGTTCTCTATGCCGGAACAATGGCCAAGCTCCTTGATCATTTCCATGTCATATTCCACCCGTTCCTTTATGCGTTGCGCCTTGATGGTGTCGCCCAACTCGGTGAAATATTCCACCTGTTTGGTCAAGTCGTCCTGTATGGCCCTTATCGCTATGTTGGTCTGTTCCTGGGTTGTCATGAAGAGATTGGCCGGATAGAGCTTGTATTCCTCAAAGCTGGCCATTCGGTCAAGCGTCACGGCGTCCAGTTCCTCTATGGAATCTATCTCGTCGTCCCAAAAGGTGATTCTCAAAACCACCTCGTTGTAGGCCATTGCCACGTCGACCGTATCGCCACGGACACGGAAGTTGCCGCGCTGAAGGTCCATGTCGTTGCGCACATACAGAGCCTGTACCAGCCGACGGAGCAGCGCGTTGCGGTCGAGAATCTGCCCACGGTGCAGTTCTATCACGTTTTCGTGCAGGGCTATAGGGCTTCCCATACCGTAGATGCAGCTCACGGACGACACCACAACCACATCTTTTCTGCCGGACAACAGAGCCGACACGGCACGCAGACGCAGCCGGTCTATCTCTTCGTTGATGGCCAAATCCTTCTCTATGTATGTGTCGGTGGAGGGCAGATAGGCTTCCGGCTGATAGTAGTCGTAGTAGCTGACGTAGTATTCCACTGCGTTGTCGGGAAAAAAGCCTCTCATCTCCTCATACAACTGTGCCGCCAGAGTCTTGTTGTGACTAAGTATCAGTGTAGGACGGTTGGCGTTGGCTATCACATTGGCCACGGTAAAAGTCTTTCCAGAGCCTGTCACTCCGAGCAACACTTGCGACTTGTCGCCCCGCTCCAGTCCCTCGGTAAGCTCCGCAATGGCCTCCGGCTGGTCGCCTGTCGGCTTGTATTTCGATGTAAGCACAAATTTGCTCATGGCGCAAAATTAGTCATTTGCCAGACTACAAACATGAAAGATACCGGCAAAAAACATTTTACCTTCAAATATGGTTTTTGCTACTCGTAAACGATACTTTACAGTTCAGCAAAAGTCAGCTGTCAAACCCCGTCCTCGTCATTGTCCTCACTGGCATCACCGCTTCCTTTGCCGCCATGATTTCCTGCGGCATCCGCACCGCTGGTGTCCAGCTGAGTGTCTCTCGATATGGATATTCCGCCCGAACGTGACACTTCAACCACAAGGGGTATGTATTCATCGGTCTGCGGATGGCACACGCTTGCGGCAAAGCGCAGACACGAACCTTCCACACGGTCGAACACAAATCCTTCAAGTATGCCGGTGCGGCGGTAGTCATCGTCAAGCGCATCGTCAAAGGAGGCCTTGGTGAATGTCCTCTCCAGGAAAGTGCTTCCGTCGCTGCGTCTTATGCGCAGTGCAATGGTGTTGTCAACGAACTTCTGCCCCACTTCGTCCTTCACCATCGGCAAGCTGTCGCAAGCTGTGCGTCTGATTTCACACACGACAGAACCACCTGCCCAGTTGACGGTTTTGCTCTGACTGTATTCCTGCATACGCACAGGCGACGAAACCTTTGGTTTTTCTGCCTTGCGGGCTATGATGTCGCCCGTGTTTTTCTTCTGTCCGCACCCTACAAACGAAACCGTAGCAAGAGCAAAGGCGAACAGGATAAATGCAAATCTCATCCGTTAGAGTTATTGGTTTTACCGCACAAAGGTAATAAAAAAAACGGTTCTATGGGCTTTTGAACGGGATTAAGGACTGAAGTTTTCTGTCATTCTAATAGAATAACATGTGCCTGAGAATTATCCATGTCAGGCATCGTTCTTCCAACAGGAGCCCCGATATAAGTCGGATCTGTGATGACATAACGTTTTCCATTCAAAGAAATAAAATCTCCAGAAACATTTTCTGTAAAACATACAGCACTCGCCAGATGCCCAGGATAGAATACTAATATTGTTTCTAACCCTAACAAGTCTCGTGTCAAACGAGAAAACAATATAGACCTGTCTTCACAGTCACAATATGGATAATATAAGGTTTCTTCTGCAAAGAAAGCCCTGTCGTGTCCCCAAACTTTATCATCATATTCGTAAACAAAGGCCGTTTGAACCCAATTTAGCAAAATATTTGCTGCTTCTAATTGGTTTAATCCTTTAATTTTAGCCTTTAGTTGAGGATATAACTTTTCTTTCACATGTTCATCCAAGGGTGTGTTGGCATACATTGCCCATCTTGTCATAAAGTTACCATTAACTTCTGATGTGGGGTATGTATTATAGAAATCTATCATGTTTTTGTTTACTTGAACCTGCACTTGAACATCCGGATACCTTTTAGATGTCAAAGTCCTTAAATTGCTTGCCACATATTCAAATTTCTGATTTTGCGAAATATATAGAGATAATGGTTTTTCTTGCGGAAATGAAGCGTCACATATTTCAAGTTGTTTCTTGTTGCACTCAAATGGATAATAGTTGATGCCTCCTAATTCAAAATAAGGAACATCATAAATTCCATGTTCACTTGCATATAATAAATAGATATATTGCCCATTCCGTCCAATTCTCATTTTATAGCCACTTTGACTATAAATATAAGAAGTCAACATAGTGGCTTCATTTGTCTCTCCATATATGGCTTTTGAAAATGAAGACAAAAAATTAATGTACGCCCAATCGCACAAATTTCTGCTAACTCTTATTGCAAGACAGTCTCCTGACTTCGGCGGTTTTAACATTTCCGAGGGTGCGACCTGCCTGAAACCCCGA
>CAVAQY010000099.1:0-5686 GCA_963590865.1 Bacteroidaceae bacterium
AAGAAAGGACTTCGCGACTGTCAGTATGAGGCGGTGACGGAACTGGAGAAAAGTTTCCGTTCCGGTCAAAACCGTGCCTTGATGGTCTTGGCAACAGGAGCTGGCAAAACCTATACGGCTTGTCTCACAGCCTACCGCATGCTCAGTTACACACCCATGCGCCGTGTCCTCTTTCTTGTTGACCGCAACAATCTTGGCAGACAGGCAGAAAACGAGTTTGGCACATTCCGCCTTACGGAAACAGGCGATGCCTTCAATAGCATCTATGCCGTCAACCGGCTGAAATCAGCGGAAGTACCATCTGATAGCAACGTGGTTATCTGTACCATACAACGGCTGTTCTCTCTCTTGAAGGGAGAGGAAATAACCGATACGGACGATGACGATGAAGACACTGCCGACGGTGAGGTGGAATTGCCTGATAATCCCAATCTGTCCCGTGACTTCTTCGACCTTATCATCATAGACGAGTGCCACCGCAGCATCTACGGCAACTGGCGGAAGGTTCTTGAATATTTTGATACGGCACGGCTCATCGGTCTTACCGCCACGCCCATACCAGACACGATGGCGTTCTTCAACAACAATAGGGTGGTGAACTACACGCTCGAACAGTCCATCATCGACGGCGTGAACGTGGACAGCCGCATCTACCGCATCAAGACCCGAGTGACGGAAGAAGGCGGTGCTATCCTGAAAGGGCAACGTACCCGAGTGGAAACACGGTATACGGGAGATGTAAAGACCGTAAGCACGAAAGAAACGAAGCAATATACAAAGGAAGAGTTGAACCGCAGCATCATCAATCCTGCCCAAATCAAACTCATCCTCACAACCTATAGGGATGCCGTCTACGCGGAGATGTTCTGTGACCCACAGCGTGAGCCTCGCTTTGAGTATCTGCCCAAGACGCTTATCTTCGCCCTCAACGAGAACCATGCCACTAACATTGTGAACATTGCCCGTGAGGTGTTCGGCGAGGTTTGTCCTCATGCCGACATGGAGCGTTATGTGCAGAAGATAACCTATTCGGCAGGCGACAGCAACGAGCTGATACGCCAGTTTCGCAACGACAAGGATTTCCGCATCGCCGTAACTTGCACCCTTGTAGCAACAGGTACCGACGTAAAACCGTTGGAAGTGGTCATGTTTATGCGCGATGTGGCTTCCGCACCTCTCTACACGCAGATGAAAGGTCGAGGCGTGCGCACCATAGGCGACGAACAGCTCCGCAATGTCACCCCCAACGCTCTCAGCAAGGACTGCTTCTTTCTGGTAGATGCCGTGGGGGTGACCGAGCACGACCACGTTATCCCTGGGCAATATGAGGGACCGGAGACGGAAACCATTACGCTGGAGGAACTGCTGGAGCGCATCGCACACGGCAATCTGCCCGACAATTATCTTCGGCGCCTTGCCGCCACGCTGTCTCGACTCTACAACAAGGCTGACCGTGCGCAGCGTGAAGAGTTCGTCCGCATTGCGCACGATGACATGCAGGAGATAGCCCAGCGCATCTACACCGCTCTCGACCCTGAGCAACCGCCCCAGCTTCCTCCTTTCACCGACATCAACGCTCCCAACAACGAGCGCAAGGGACTGGTTTCGCCCATAGCCAACCATGCCGATGTGCGCAAATACATCCTCATTCTCGCTGCCGGTTTCGTCAATACCCTAATGCCGGGCGAGGATACACTCATCTCCAAAGGTTTCTCGGTGGAAGAGGCGCAAAGCACTACCGAAGCATTCGAGCAGTATTGCCGCGACCACAGTGATGATATCGAGGCTCTGCGCATACTCTATAACAACGAGGGTACGTCCATCACCTACCAGATGCTGAAGGATTTGGAACTAAAATTAACGATGACAAGCATCCGTTTCGCCCCAAGAGTGTTGTGGAATATGTATGCCACCCTCTATGGTGACAAAGTGCGGCGCACCACTAAAAAAGAAGAAACGGAAGCACTGACCAACATCATTCAGTTGGTGAGGTTTGCCTATCATCAGACAGAGCGATTGGAGAGTGCTTATCCCACGGCACGAAGCATGTTCAACCTTTGGTACGGACGGAAGCAGATGGACATAACGCCTAAGCAGAAAGACTTGATAAGCAAGATTGTGGAATACATCGCAGCCAATGGGGCTTGCAGCGTGCGCGAAATAAGAAAAACCGACATGACGCACGCCGCTCAGTTGATTGCGGCATTCGGAGGCATGCAGAAGGCAGATGAGGCTTTGGACTCTGTATATAATTTTATTGTATTAAGAAAAACAGCATAGCAAACAGATATGGCTAACAATATATCAACGGAGCAGACGCTCACAAAGAAAGTATGGAACCTTGCCACCACGCTGGCAGGGCAAGGCGTCGGCTTTACCGACTATATCACCCAACTCACCTACCTTCTATTCCTGAAGATGGACGACGAGAACGTGGAAATGTTCGACGAAGACTCTGCCATTCCTGCCGGCTACAGGTGGAAAGACCTGACAGACTTGGATGGCTTCGAACTTGTGAAACAGTACGAGGAAACGCTCAAGCAGCTGAGCGGACAGGACAACCTCATCGGCACCATCTACACCAAGGCACAAAACAAGATCGACAAGCCGGTGTATCTTAAAAAGGTCATCACCATGATTGACGAGGAGCAATGGCTCATCATGGAGGGTGACGTAAAGGGAGCTATCTATGAGAGCATTTTGGAGAAGAACGGTCAGGACAAGAAGAGCGGTGCCGGACAGTACTTCACGCCCCGTCCGCTGATACAGGCAATGGTGGACTGCATACAGCCGCAGATTGGCGAGACCGTGTGCGACCCAGCTTGTGGCACAGGCGGATTTCTGCTTGCCGCCTACGACTACATGAAGGCGCAAAGCCAAAACCGCGACAAACTCGATTTCCTCAATAACAAGGCACTCCACGGCAACGACATCACGCCGCTCGTGGTGACGCTTGCCGCCATGAACCTCTATCTCCACGGCATCGGCACCGACCATAGTCCTATCGTGTGCGAGGACTCTCTGGAGAAGGAGCCTAAGACACTGGTGGACGTCATCCTCGCCAATCCGCCTTTCGGCACACGTCCGGCAGGGTCGGTGGACATCAACCGTCCCGACTTCTACGTCGACACAAAGAACAACCAGCTCAACTTCCTCCAACACATGATGCTGATGCTCAAGGCTGGCGGACGAGCAGCAGTGGTACTGCCCGACAACGTCCTCTTCGAGGGCAATGCCGGTGAGACCATCCGCAAGCGACTGCTGACGGACTTCAATCTCCACACCGTCCTGCGTCTGCCCACAGGCATCTTCTACGCCCAGGGCGTAAAGGCCAACGTCCTCTTCTTCACCAAGGGGCAGCCCACCCACAATATCTGGTTCTACGACTACCGAACGGGCGTGAAGCACACCCTTGCCACCAACAAGCTCCAGCGCCACCACCTCGACGATTTTGTGAAGTGTTACCATGCCGAGGACATCAGCGACCGCACCGAGACCTATGATGCAGAGAAGAACCCTTCGGGACGTTGGCGCCGCTACGGCATCGACGAAATCATGGCGCGCGACAAGACCTCGCTCGATATCACATGGATTAAGCAAGGCGACGACACGCAGGACCTTCCCCTCAGACAGCTAATGCAGAATATCAAGGAGCAGAGCCAGAGTATAAGCCAGGCAGTCAGCGAACTGGAAAAATTGTTGGACGGGATAAAGGAGGAATAAGAAATATGGAAGAAATAGTAAAGCGAGAGAACGCTCTCTTTGAGCATGTCTCAAGACTCATTGAAGAGGCAAGAAAGCAAGTAAAAACTACCGTCAATACGGCCATGGTCTATACCTATTACGGCGTGGGCAGATACATCGTGGAGGACGAGCAACAGGGGCATGACCGTGCAGAATACGGGAAAACGGTTTTGAAGAAACTGTCTGCAAGATTGACTGAAAGATTTGGTGAGGGGTGGTCGTATTCCAATCTTCGCCAGATAAGGCAATTCTATTTGGCTTACTGCAATTTGACAGACGGTGTTTGTCAAATTGGGGCAGCGGTGTTCACACTTTCTTGGTCTCATTATCTCGTGTTGATGCGCATCGAGAATCCCGAAGAGCGCAGTTTCTATGAGATTGAGTGCCGCAATCAGAACTGGAGTGTCCGCCAACTCCAGCGACAATATAATTCTAGCCTCTATGAACGTCTGGCTCTTAGCCGTAACAAAGACGAGGTAATGCGGCTTGCTGTAGAAGGGCAAACCATAGAGAAGCCCACCGACATCATCAAGAGTCCTCTCACTCTGGAATTCCTCGGGCTGAAGCCTGATAGCAGCTATAGTGAAAGCAATTTAGAGAACGCCATTATCAGTAAGATACAGACTTTCCTACTTGAGATGGGTAAAGGTTTTCTCTTTGAGTCACGCCAGAAGCGTTTCACTTTCAACGAGGACAACTATTATGTCGACTTGGTGTTGTACAACCGTCTCCTTCAGTGCTATGTACTCGTTGACCTCAAAATAGACAAACTCTCGCATCAAGACCTCGGTCAGATGCAAATGTATGTCAACTACTTCGATCGTTTCGTGAAGCAGGATTTTGAGAAGCCCACCGTCGGTATACTGCTATGCAAAGAGAAGAACGATGCCCTTGTGGAACTCACCCTGCCCAAAGATGCCAACATCTATGCCTCCGCCTACCAGCTCTATCTGCCCGACAAGGCATTGCTGCAAGCCAAGGTAAAGGAATGGATTGAGGAGTTTGAGGAAAACGAGGAGACAAGAAAACGCAATATGTAATTGTGCAGATGCCGTCTGCACAAATTGTCCAGACGGCAACTGGACAAATCACGGCAAGTAAAGACAAAACGTTATGGACACAAAAGCATTAAGACAAAAGATACTCGACCTCGCCATTCACGGCAAGCTCGTGCCACAAGACCCCAACGATGAGCCAGCATCGGTGCTGCTTCAGCGCATCCGCGAGGAGAAAGAACGGCTCATCAAAGAGGGGAAAATAAAGAAAGGAAAGAAGTCTGCCAAAACTTCCGATACGGGCCATTATGAGAACGTGCCGTTTGAAGTGCCGAGGGCGTGGGAGTGGACAACGTAGGGGGAGATTGGAGATATCGTTACAGGAAACACGCCTCCCAAAGATATATCAGAATACTATGGTGGAGATATTCCGTTCTTCAAACCAACAGATTTAGACCAAGGGATAGAAACATCAACGTCAAAAGACCATTTGACCGAACTTGGTTACGAACAGTCAAGAAAGCTTCCAGCAAAATCGGTTTTAGTAACTTGTATTGGAGCAACCATAGGAAAAACAGGGCTTACTACGACAGGCGGAACATGTAATCAACAAATTAATGCGATTATACCACACAACGCCATACTATCAAGCTTTCTCTATTTCGTTTGCATCTCCGACTATTTTCAACAAGAGATGAAAGCCAAAGCTTCAGCGACAACATTGCCGATTCTCAACAAGAAGAATTTTACGGATATTTCCATTCCCCTTCCCCCTCTCGCCGAGCAGCGCCGCATAGTTGCAGAAATAGAGCGTTGGTTCTCGCTGATAGACATCATCGAAAGCGGAAAGGCGAGCCTACAAGTTGCCGTGAAGCAAGCCAAGAGCAAAATTCTCGACCTCGCCATCCACGGCCGCCTCGTGCCGCAATGCCCTGAAGACGAACCGG
>CAVAQY010000100.1:0-5398 GCA_963590865.1 Bacteroidaceae bacterium
GCCGCCGAAATCTCGGCCCTCTGCTGCGCCTCCTGCTGTCTTGCAGCTTGTGCCGCCTCTTCCTCGGCTGTGAGCTGCTTAGTACTTCCTGCAGCCTTATTCGATGAAGCGGAAAGATACGAAATCGCTTCCGACAATGCCCAGATAGCCACGCCAACGCCTGTAGAAATGAGCAACGACTTAATGGCTACTTTGAGGGTGGTCGCTCCGATAGTCGCCCCGGTAAATACCGCTTGCATCACTTTCGTTACAGCTGACAAACCGACAACGGATGCCCGGAGACCTATGCAAATGGCATTCACCGCCTTTGTCGTTATGCCGAAATTGGCAATAACCATTGTTGCACCCTTTACGCTGGCACCTAACGAAATCATAGAATTAACAATAGTCAAAGCCTGTGCCGCAAATGTAATCTTAGGTAACCACTTGGAAACTAACTCGCCGATTTGTACCTTAATGGCTGCAAACTGCATCTCGGTTTGCTTCAACTGTCCTGCGTCAGTCTTGCCCAGTTGGGCGTTCATGTGTCCCACGTTATCGGTGATTATCTGCGCCAACATGGCGGCACGCTGCTGCTCCGTGCCGTACTTCATTATGTTTTCTTGTGCTTCGCTGAATGTGATACCCACACGTCTTAACGCAGACGTCTGCCCAGTCATTGCCTTGCCCATGAGGTTCGCCACGCTGCGAGCATCCTCCTGCGAAACATTCAGGCCTTTCTGTTGCGCCAAAAGGTCGTTCATGGCAGGTATGAGCTGCTCCAACGTGCCTTTCTCTTTCAAAAAGGTCGCTATCTGCTGTGCTCCTGTCTTCTGTACCGTACCGCCGATAACACCCAACTTGGACTGCGCACTTATAACCGCATTAACCTTTTTAATGTCCTCCTCAGTTGCGGCCATACGCTGGCGCATCACAGTAGTTAGCTGTGTGTTGGCTTGCTGCACTGCGTTGTAGCTTGCCGTTAACCCTGCCATTGTATCACGCAATCCATTGATGGCACTCGAAGCGTTTTGCAGCGCCGCTACCGCCTGGTTTACCGTAATCATTTTGTCGCGGAACTTAACGGCACTGCTTTTTGCTGCATCGAGGTTATCACGCAGTTCCTTTGCCGATGTTGTCGCGGTAACTAACTGCTCTTTGCCGTCGATGAGCAACTTTATGTTAAATTTTATTTCTTTTCCCATTTCTCCAGCGTATAAGTAACTATGTAACCAAAACCTTCTGTAAATTTGTGGTGTAAACCAATGATTTGAAACATGAAACAGAAAAGAAACATATCAGAAAAAAGGCAAGCCAAAGAAAGAAGACATTGGTGGAACATCTTCATTGCCTCTATCGTCGCTGCCGTTGTGTCGTTGCTGTTTCTCGGTTGCGTAGACTTTTTATTCTTGGCCTATGGACAATACGATTCACGCAAACCATATCAGGATGGTGGACATACCCCTTGGTACTACGGCGCGCTTTAATCGACCCCCATTTTCCCCAACACTTCCTCAAACCGCTTTAGCGCATCCTCCTTGGATACCACTGGGACAGCTTTCCTGTGCTCCGTTTTTTTCTTCTCCCATGGGAAGGGCAGGAGTCTGTTGGGCGTTAGCCTTTTCTTCGAGTACGGCTGTATAGTGATAGCTGCAAGCATACGCATACGTTCCCAGTTGTCCCGATATTGCGCCGTCCGCTCCTCGCTGTATGCCTTGTATATGTGGCTGAACTCCTCGGGCGCGAGGGCGCAAAAGTCATTATAGGGCAAACCGATGTTACCAACGGCTATGCCCAGAATGTCGAAGATGCCTAACTTTTTTTTTCTCCCTCCATGTCGGCACCCTCGGGTGTATTGTCCGCCGTGGCGTTCACGGTATCCGTCCACTTATTGAGGTCTTCAGGTGTGAGACTGTCGGCGAAGTCCATCAGGGACATATCGAAACCGACGCCATCGTGCTTGCAGGCCGATGCCGTGCAACAATACAGGTAGGCGCACATGTCCGATAGGTTGCCGCCTACCTCGGTTACCTCCTTGCCTGTCTCTTTCTTGAAGCGCAGCATAGCCCCCATAGTCTGCCTACAGGGGTATGCCTTGCCGTTGATTAGGATTTCAATTTTTGCCATAATCAAAGCTACTAATTAACAATTAACATCTATACAACGGACACAAAATAACTCTTATTCTGTATCGCCAGTGCTGCCGGGGTAAATCGAAGGCTCGCCGTCGTTCTCCAACGACACGCTGTATGTGGCATCGTCCTGCGCCGGGCTTGTCTCCTCCAGTGAGGCGATAACAAAGTTACCCTTAACATAAGGTGTCTCATCGCCGCCTCGCTTGAATGCCTGTACCTCCACGCTCGCGCCCTTTCCCCATAGAGGCGCAATCTCCTCGTGGCCGTTCTCGGTCTCGCCGTAGAAGCGCAAACCCTCAGCACTGATGGAGATAGACAAACCAGTCACTCCCTTGCCCTTCCACAGCCCGCTGCTCTTAGCGGCACTCGCGACAGGCTTCACAGATCTGTCCTTGGTCTCACTATTGAAGGTGAGCGTGTGGCTGGAACAGTGTCCCACCGCCTTGCCCCCCACCATCAGTAGGAGGTCGCTACCGTTAATATATCCAGTTGTTTCTGCCATAACTATAAAAAATAAATGGTTCTACAATATGTTGCTTAAATTCTGACTTGAAAAATGAGCTGCTGCACAAAGGCATCATCCTCGTACCCCTCTTCGCTGTCTGTTAGCGTACAACTGCGCATAACCACACCGTCACGCTCTCCGCTTGCGTAGTCGAGCGCACGGCGCACCGCCTCGGCAAGCTCCACGCCCTCGGCATACTGTGCCGTATAGCAAACCACCTCCATTGTCACAGTGTCGGCCCCCGGCATTCCCTGCTTAGTTGGGTTGTGTGCCAAAGCCGCACGGCGGTACAATATATAAGGCAGCTGGGCGTTGTCTATCACAATGGGAAAAACCTTGTTAGTCCTCCGCTTTACTTCCTCGTTTGATAGAAGAATGCCACGAATAACCGCCCCTGCGCTTAATGATGTCTTACTCTGTGCCATAGCTCATTAGTGTTATAATAGTCCCTGCTTTCTCGCTGCCCTCTCCACGTTCTTCTGGAGTGAAGCAAAAAGATTTGTCTCCACGCTGTCCGCAGTCTGCTGCTCCGTCTTGGCAAGGAATGCGTACCGCTTCATCTTGCCGCGACTCGCACCACCGCGTCGGTATTGTCTTACCTTCTTGCCTGTAAAACGGCTTTTGCCGAAGAACGAAGAAATGCGCCGTCCAACATGTCTTAACCTCGTTCCGTCCTCTGCCCACATCAAAACAGGCTTTTCCTTGTTTTGCCGGTTGAGGTGGACGCCCTTGCGCCCGCCGTGTGGCTTCACGCTCACCATAAAGCCCAGACCGTAGCGGTCGGGGTAGGTACGCACGTAGATGCCGCTTGATAGGCTGCGCTTTGTACCTTGCCCTATGCCGCTTTGTGCTAAGTTGGAAACAGCCGTCTTTTTCAGTCGGTTGCCCTCCCTGCGCATGGCACTGCGCATCGCCTTTCGTTGATCTTTCGGGTCGAGTGCCTTGTAGACGCTTGCGAATGGCTTCGTTATGTCGGTAACGGTTTCGTTCATCGTTGTAATAGCAAGAAAACAGGTCTTTACTCGTTAACACGTTCACACACTAATGTATTCATGCCTCTATCTATGTTAGGAATGATGGCGGTAACCGTATACAGATAACCGCCAAGCTGCTGCACCCTCCAGTTCTCCTCTATCGGGTGTGCGTCCCTGATATTGAATTCAGCACGGTAGTCGGGGAAATGTTCGCCCACTTCGTCGCTGCGGCTTCCGCTCTGCTTCACACGCTGCGCCCACACCGTCCTTTCGGCTTGGTAGGTTGTGGCTTCCTCTCCGTAGTCGTTGGTAACCGCTACTGGTTTCAACAACAACAATCTGTATTTCATCTCGCCTGCTCTCATTCTACCAACTTACGATAGGGTTTGATTAAGGATTGCAGTGAGTCGGGTACTGCGTGCATCTGTACGTTGCTCACACTCTCTCGCTGGTTGTACCAGTGTGCTCCTATAAGGAGTACAGCGTGCCTGAGCGGCGCGGGAAATTCTCCGCCGCCCATCTCAAGCAATTCATCCATACTCCTGTTGGTCGCCGTGACGACTGCGCTCTCTGCGGTATCAAGAAGATGCCCCAGGTATTCGTTGTCATCGGCAAAGTCATCAGCCCTTACATGCTTCTTGAATAGTGCCAAACTCACTGCTTCCATTATCCCAGTTATTATACATTAGTGTTATTCATGCGCTCTTATCCTGCTGTCTTCGACAACATGGCGAATGCTTCCGAACGCAGTGTTGTTATAGCGTAGTCGGCATTGAGCACGAAGTCGATTGAGTTCTTACGGGCGAGTGTGTATGGGTCGATGATGATACTCATCTCTCCGAACAGGCCCTGCGGTGCATACTTGAATGAGCCGAAGAGCACAGTACCTTCTGCTACGTATGAGGAGCAGAATACGGGCACGCCGCTTATCTTGCCATTCTCATCTACGATAGCCTGGTTGGCGCCGCTCCATTTCGGTGTGCCTTCGAGAAGCGCCTTGGTGGTCTCGGTCATTACATAGCAGAGGCCCTCTGGCATGATGTTAGCGCCCAGAACAACGCCCTTCAGCGCGAGAAGTTCTGCGAGCGTAGGCGCGTCGCCACTATATGTCTTCTTATTCGTGCTCTTGAGATTAACGAATGGACCTACAAGGTTTGTGGCGTTGGCTACCTTGGTGGTGCTGAACATTATCTTGTTCATCAGGGCTGCGGCAGCAACTGGCATGTACTGTGTGCATACGAGCTGCAGAAGGTCGTCAGTCTCGTTGAGCGCTTCGCGGGTGATAGGTACTGCCACACCCATACGCTCAGGCTTGGCGATGAGTTTGCTCACAGGGACCTTGGTGTCGCCGAGCGCTACTCCCTCGTCGTTGATGGTTGCCTCGAACGTCTCGATAACGGGCCACTGGTAGTTACCCTTGAGGCCTGTGAGCAACGGTGAGCCTATAGCTGCGAGAATAGTACGTGCGTACAAGGGCTCTACGATGTCGCCCATGGTGACGGGTGATGGGTTGGTAGAGGCATCTGGATTGGCGTAGCCTGAAGTGTTGCCACCGAAGTCAGATGCAACGGCGCGGCTAATCTTCAATTCAAAGCGCTTGCCCTGCTTAACGCAGTCACGCATCTGCTTGTTGGCCTCAGCGATGTCTTCGCGGCGCATTACCTCGATGGTAGGTGTAGCCGCCTTGATTTTCATCTCCAAGATGTCCATCTCACGGTAAAGAGCCTTACGCTCTCCCTTTTCCGCGTCAGTGAAGTCCTCACGCTCCTTGTCGTTTTCCAACCCCTGCGCAATTTCTGCGAGGC
>CAVAQY010000101.1:0-5370 GCA_963590865.1 Bacteroidaceae bacterium
ACGAACCGTCCTGACCTGTTACACCTGTAATGAGAGCTACTTTTCTAATTTCCATAAATAATTCTGTTGTATGTTTTTTAAATTCTTCATTCTTGGTTGTTTGGTAATGTAGTGGGCTGTGCCGCTGCTACCGGCTGCGGGACTACTGCGGAGCGGATATATATGTCGCGCTGCGGGAACGGAATTTCTATATTGTGGGCGTTGAGGGTGTTGTATATAGCCTCTTTGACAAGTCCGGTGGTGCCGAACTTCTCCTCCACGAGCACCCAGAAAGTGACGAAGAGGTTTACGCTATTGTCGCCGAAGTCGTCAAACACCACGCTGATGGGTTTCTTTGAACTTATGACATCGCGACCATCGTGCGACTTGGACATGAGCGACTGTACGGTTTCTATAAGCAGTTTGCGCACCTCGTCTACATTGGCACCATAGGCCACTCCCACCGGCACTTTCACCATCTCATAGGAATGGTTCTTGGTGATGTTCTTGAAATTCTTGTTGAAGAGCGAACTGTTGAGGAACGCAATCACGCAACCGTCGGCAGTCAACACCTGTGTGGACTGGTAGGTGATGCTGTCCACCTTACCCCGGATGCCGTCGCACTCAATGTAGTCGCCCACACGCACACGACCAGTCATAAGGGAAATGCCGTAGAAGAAGTTCTCCAGCAAGTCTTTCATGGCGAAACCGACACCAGTGGCGAGTCCGGCGGATATTACCGAAATGGCCGTAGACGGTATCTTGAGCATCTTGATGGATATTATGGCGTAGAGTCCCCACACGCAAATGGTTATGATGTTGTTGGCCAGCGTGAAGTTGGGTTTGCCGTTGACCATTACCTTCGGTTTGCGGTACTTGTGATACAGGGAGCGTATGAGGTAGTTGAAGTAACGGAAGAGGAAGAACATCGACAGCACGGCCACCATCTTTGCAATGGAGAGCTGTACTATGCCAGGCACGTTGATGAAGTTGGTAACGATGAACTTGAACACAGTTTCAGTCAGGTCGAACACACTCGAAGCCCACCATATGGACAGCATCACAGAGAACACTCCCATGATGGGCACTACGGCCATTGACACGAGGTCGAAGAACCACGTCACGTTGATATACGGAGCATGGTCGGAGTATGTTATGTTTGCCTTCAGCGGTGCGGTACGTGGCTTGTCCTGTTTGTCGGTCTTGCGCTTGGTCTTGGCCTGCGCCTCAAGTTTCGCACGGTATATGCGTTTGTCGAGATACTTCTCCTCGTAGGCCGCAAGCATGTCGTATATGCAGGTGATGGTCTGTATGCAGCTCAGCTGGAACATCCACCAGATGAGCACCTGTACCGAGAGCAACGTGTAGCCATACCATGCAGAGGCGGTGGACACTATCATTATCACGAGCGAAATCCATGTGTAGAAGATGTCGTAGCGCGGTATGTTGTCGTTGTGGCGCGATATTACGTTCCACTGCCACAGCGTGAAGAGCAGCAGTATCGGAGGGAAGATGAGCTGCACGGTGCTGTTGGGTATGAACATTATGCGGAACGAAATCACTATGAACGACATGAGCATGATGGGCGTGTATATGCGGAAGCCGCTCTTTATCTGGTCGCCGGTGAGACGTATGAGCAACGACACGAAGATTGCGGCCAGCAGCCAGGCGTACTCGATGAGCAGCTTGGAAGCCATGAGGAAGAAGTTGTGGTACATGAACGTGCGCGCTATCATCACCGAAACGGCGAAGATTATCATGGCGGCGGCAAGTATGAGGCACACCCTTTTCTTCATGAACTCATCGGTGCGGAAACGCTTGGGCACAAACCAGCGCACAACCACATTGCTCAACAGTCCGGCTATGATTATGTAAAGGAGTATGAACATGGACAGTCCGAACACTATCGGGCCGCGCCATTGCGAGGGTACGGGACGCTTATTGCCGTCGGCGGTGTGTATCCGCTCCGGTTCATACTTGCTGGTGAAGTCGGCTTTGGCCTCACGGAAGGCTCTCGGCATGGATCCGAGAATCTCAAGATAGTTGTCGTCGCCGTTCACGAATATGCTGTGCTGGATCACGTTGTAGCGTTGCATGGCATAGTCGTTCATCTTCTTCAGCTTCTCGCTCACCATCTTGTAGTGCTCGTTGTCTGCTATGAGATTGTTGCGCATCTCCACCATGTTGTTGCGCAGCGCGGTAGCATAGCGCAGACAGGCCATGCGGTCGGCCTGGCCGCGCTTGTCGAGCATGAACGGCTGGCTCTTTCCCGCAGGTTGGGGCTTGTGCATACTGTCGGCAGGAGCCATTTCCGGACGGTCGAGTCCAGGCGGAATGCTGCGCAGCGACTTTATCAGAGCATCATAGCGCGCCACTTCCGTGTTGATGCGGGATATGATCTGGTCGTATGGCATACGCCGCTTGCTGAACTTGCGATAGAGGTCGGTGGCCTCATGGCAGGCGTATGTCATGTCAAACGTGTAGTCCTGCTTCTGCGAATAGAGCATCAGGGCTATCTGGTCGCTCTTCTGCATGAGAGCCACCATCTGTTCGTGCTGCTCGTTGCTGCGCGAACTGTAGCGTGCCATGTTCTGCTTCTGCTCTTTGTAGTTGCTTTCCAGCTCAGCGCAGAGCACAGAAAGCGTTGACGCAAGGTTCTCTTCCTTGAGCACCGCCTCCGACGGAAGCCATGTGGCAAGGATGCAAATGAACAAGATAAGTCTTTTCATTAGTGTTCGTCTTTGTTCGTTATAGTACATCTTGATTGTAAAAACTGGCGAATGATGGTCATTTCTCTATTGTCACCTTGTGTTTATTGCCGTCCACGTGTTCTATTGCGAGCACTTTGAAGCCCTGTTCCTCCACGCTTCTCGGAATGTTGCGCAGCGGTTCACCTTCGAGTAGTGTCACTTCAAGCGTGTCGCCCTTGGCCATCTTGGCCAGTTGCAACTTGGTTCTCACGAGTGTCATCGGGCAATGTTCGTTTGTTATGTCGAGTATGTATTGCATATTTTTATTGTTGTTATAATGTCAACGCCTTGGCTATGTTGTAGGCGCAGCTTGTCTTGCTCTTGCGTAGTAGGTGCGGTGTCCCTTGGCTGCGTAGGAGGCGTTTAGCTGCTTGCGTAGGAGGTGCGGTGTCCTCACCGCCACCCTTCGGCTAATATTGCGCCCTTCCTTTCGCCCTTAGCAAGCGATTTTGCGCGAGGGGTGCGGTGGGGACACCGCACCTACTACATTTGCCAATTCTCGAATTCTCCAATTCTTGACCAAGTTTTCGTCCTGGATGCTCCGTACCTCCTAAATCAGCATTTTATAATTCTCTAATTCTCTAATTCTTGATCTCGTTTTGGTACGGCGAGGCACCGTACCTCCTACATCAGCCAATTCTCTAATTCTCAAATTCTTGACATTGTTTTTGTTCTAGATGCCTTCGAGATTCGTTCGGGCAACCGTACCTACTAAGTTTGCCCTTGCGCAACCTTGGGAACTACTTATTCCCCGTTCCAGGAAGTTCTTCGTTTTATATGAACATCGTTCGTCCGCCTTCGGATATTTCCAGGAATGTGGCCACACCGAGCGTGTCCTTCACCTCTTTGATGAAGTCGCTCTGTTTCAGTCCGAGCACGTGCATGGCCATTTCACAGGCATACATGTTCACTCCGAGCTGGTGAGCCGCCTCCACAAGTTCCTCAAGCGTGGCCACATTGTTCTTGCGCATCATGTGGCGAAAGAGCCGCGGACCGATGCCAAGGAAGTTGAAACGGCTTGTAGGAGCAACACCTATGCCGCCCATCATCCATCCGAACATCTTTGCCATGAAGCCGCCGCCCACAAAAGCCCTGCCGCGCTTCTGCTTTATGGCGTCGAGTCCCCAGAAGGTGAAGAATATGTTTACCTCGTAACCCATGGCGGCCGCACCTGTGGCGAGGGTGAACGTTGCCGTCAAACGGTCGAAGTCGCCGCTGAACGCTATCAGCGACAGTTTCTTGTGTGTTGTGTTTCCGTCCATTACAGTTGTCGTTTTCATTTCGTTTCGCACTGGCAGTTAGAGTCTTGCGTTGCCGTCCGCATCATGCAGGCCGGAGTGGAGTATTCCTCAAGAGCGGTTATCGTGGGCATGTCACCGCACACCGCACAGAGGCTGTCGCGCCGGATGTTTACCGTGCGGAAGTCCATGGAGAGTGCGTTGAACGTGAGAAGCCTGTCTGTGAGCAGTTGTCCTGTGCCGGTAAGGTATTTCAGAGCCTCGGTGGCCTGTATCGAACCCATCACTCCCACCACGGCACCGAGCACTCCGGCCTGTGCGCAAGTGGGCACGGCATCTTCTGGCGGCGGTTCCTTAAACAGGCACCGGTAGCACGCCGTACCGGGAACATGGGTGAACGTCTGTCCCTCAAAGCGCAGCACCCCTGCGTGGGAGAATGCTTTGCCGGCCATCACACACGCATCGTTGATGAGATACTTGCAAGCGAAGTTGTCCGTTGCGTCTATCACGAAGTCGTAGCGGCTGATGATGTCGGCGGCGTTGTCGGCATGGAGAAACACGTCGTGCCGCTCCACCTTCACGTTGGGGTTTATAGCAACAGCCTTTTCCCGGGCCGACTGTGTCTTGGGCAGTCCGGTGTCGGCTGTGAAATGCATTATCTGCCGTTGCAGGTTGGACTTGTCCACCACATCGCCGTCCACTATGCCTATTGCACCCACTCCTGCTGCGGCCAGATACATCATCACAGGCGAACCGAGACCGCCCGCCCCGATGATGAGCACTCGTCCCTGACGAATGCGTTCCTGCCCCTCCACACCAATCTCCTTGAGCAGTATGTGGCGGCTATAGCGTTGTATTTCGTCTTCCGAAAAGTCAAACATTTCTATTCCCCTTCATCCTTTTCCGTTTCCTGTCGGATTGTCAGCCATATAAGCCGACCAGCCAACGGATGCAAAGTTACGGAATAAAAACAGTAAACCTTATCCCCTACTCCATAAATATATGGTTTACGACACGCAAATGCCGTGTTTGCGCCTTTTTAGGAAGTCGAGAAATTATTAAGCAGGTGCTCAAAATTATATCCGCATTTATGGTGTTGCCGCTTGTTTCCTTGACGTAACAAAGGTACATTTTTAGTAAAACCCAATTAGCAGACCCAAATTAGTTCCTTCTCTTATGAGAAATCTCCGTTCCGTTGTTTGGAACGTGTGTTCCGAACAACGGAACAGTGGTTCCGAACAACGGAATGTGTGTTCCGAACAACGGAATGTGTGTTCCGTAGTTCGGAACGGAGATTTCAGTTAGGTAAAGATGCAACTTCTATTAGATAAATGCAAAATCACACCATGCTTCTCGTGGTTTTCTCAGCAGCCATCTCCAGATGTTTTCTTCGAGCTGCATTC
>CAVAQY010000102.1:0-5153 GCA_963590865.1 Bacteroidaceae bacterium
TCTCAGTGTTAAAAAATGGCCGCTGAGCGCAGCGCTATAGCCTCGGTGAGGCCGTGTAGAGCGTGACGTTTTGGAAACGTCACCCCCATGGAGGGCGCAGCCACGCTAAAGCCTCGGTAAGGCCGTGTAGAGCATGGAGGCAAAACGCATGGAGGCGACAGCGCATGGAGGTCAAGACTCTCGTCTTGACTGCTCTACACAATATGAATAGGTCAAGAATTAGAGAATTAAAGAATTTCCCCAATATGTTGAAGAGATAGAATTACAGGAAGGCTTGACAAGTCAAGCCGAAGAATTTGAAAGTTTCCCGAATTCCGAGAACATACGTACATTGCCCATTGAACGTACGTGCATTGCCCATTGAACGTACGTGCATTACCCATTGAACGTACGTGCGTCTAGCATTGGCCTGAAGCGTATAGGTGGCGTTAGCAGCTGCCCATGGGGGTGACGTTTCCAAAACGTCACGCTCTATACGGCCTCACGCAGTAGCGAACTGCTTTTTCGCAGCTTCGCATTCCGCTTACGCCTCCTCGTTGTTATCCACCATGCGCTCCACCTTGCCGTCGAGGTGAATAAGCGTACTCATGATGGTCATCGACATCGACATCGCCGTCTACCACATCTTCTGCTTACACAATCCGCAAAAGCTCTCACAGCTCCGAAAGGACCGCTACGACCGAGCCGTCGAGTGGATGAAGGCCGTAGCTAACGAGGAGATTTCCATCGAGGGGGCACCGCTCCTCGATGAGGAAAGAAGAGCCGCTAAAGCGCCTTTCCGATTCAAAAGCAACCCAAAGAGAGAAAACCATCTATAACTAATGTTTCGGATTGAAACGAGAACGGGCTGGAAGCCCAAAAGCGCATAGCCCAGGGCAACACCCTGGGAAAACCATGTTCAGACAGATTTATTCGCAAACAAATTATTGCTCAACAAAAGCAATCGACAAACGCAATAAAAGAAGTTTGGGTATACAAAAATGGAGAAATAAGACCATTGCTTCAGAATGGAAAGTTCGTAAAATGACTACGGGGAAGCCTTTGCAGACCTCCCCGCGATGCAACGTGCCGTAGCACATGCTAACTTCTCATTGAAGCTGTCGCAAAGGTAACAATATTAATTCAATAAACAAGCATTATGAACAAAATTATTTGGTGCAGGGGGATTTTTCCATGGATAATCCACAACCTAATCAAATATCTTACTGCAACGGAACATGAAGAATGCCAGGTCATTGATTCCATGCACCTGCGCCCTCAATCCTTTGACTTTCGAATTGAACGACTCTGCCGATGCATTCGTTGACCTGTTATTGAAGTAGTTCAGCACATACTCCTCCTTGGCTTTGATTGTGTCACGTACGGAGATTATTTCCCGAATGCGTGTACCTCCTACATTCTTGTACCATTTATGGAGTGCCTTTTGGGCTTTCTTCTTGTCCTTGCTTTTACTGAAGATGTTTCGCAGGACACACAGCAATCCGAAAGCCGCCTTCATCTTCGGTGCCATCTCAAAGAGCTGTTTCATCTCCCCTCTCTGGAATTCCCTATTATCATTTTATCCCATTTTCTTTCGTTTGTTTGAAAAATAGTTGTACTTTTGCGATTGGATAGCTTGGTGAACAGTACCTGAGTACTTGAAACCATAGCTTTCCATGCCTCAAGCACACGCCGAGCCTTTTGTGGGTCTGACCCATAACGAAGGAGGTTGGGTGGGCAAAAAGAGGCACGACATAATTTAAGGCGTTTACTTGACGCTGTGTTCAGCAGACACTCTGAAACGTGAGAAATTTCTGAATTTACTGCCTCGGACATTGCAACGGTAGATGCCTGCGGGATGTGTTTATATACGCATCCCTTATGGACGTATATGCCCGTTGCCTTTTTTATAAAGAAGGCACGTGGGGAGCGTGCGTTTGTAAGGGAGAATTATATTCTCATATCGGCGTGGGCTATACTGTTGTTCGTTCAGCAGTATAGGCAATTCTCACGGCCTCAGAGTGTAGATCGAACAACGGGCGGTCTGCGCTTTTTTTGTGTCCACATATTGTTGAGTACTAAACCTAAAAACTAATATGATGGCTTCAGGACACTTGTATCTTAATACCCGCGACGAACTGATTCGCCTGGACTGCTCCAAGATTGTCTATATGGAGGGTGACGGCAACTATACCAACATTGTACTGATAAACAAGCAGAAGGTCTCGGTCTGCATGAATCTCAGCCATATGCAGCAGTTCATTTCCGAGAGCTTGCGTGAGCGTGCCTCTATCTTCGCACGCGTCGGCAAGCGTTTCATTGTCAATCTCAACTTTGTATATAAGGTGCAGCCGCTGCTGCAAAGCCTCGTCGTGACGGACGGTGTTCATTTCACCTTCCAGCTGGGTATATCGAAGGAGGCACTCAAACAACTGAAAGACATCCTTGTGGGACGCGTGCCCAACAAGACATCCATCAACGTAGAATAACCGCACAGTATGGAGATAATAATAGGAAGGGAAGAAGGCGCACGCCGTCTGCATTGCACAGTCGGTGGCCGCGAGTTCAACATCGGACAGGCTGGCTCGGTGCCGCTGTCCGTCAGTCGTCGCCATTGCAAGATTACCGTCGACGGCAGCAGCATCCACATTGAGAACATCAAGGCGCAGAACGTCACCTTTGTTGACGGCAACCAGATATTCAGCAAAGGCATCACGGCTACGAGCCGAGTGCAGTTGGGCGAAGAAAAATATCTCGTGCCGCTGCAGCAGATACTGCAATTGGTTGGAGTTTCAACGGGCAATGGCAACGGCAGTAATGTCCCCAATGAAGCACCTACTTTCTCGCTGAGACCCATGAAGTCTGTATGGGAGGAATACGACAACTGCCGAATGGAGATACAGAACAAGGCGGCAAAGTCTGCCAACAACCAACGTTTGCAGGGAATACTCTCGCTGCTCGGCATGTGCATCGGTCTTATACCAGGCATAGACTTGACGTTGCGAGTCATTATCGTTGTTGCAGCCTTGCTTCTTGCTGCTTATTTCTTTGTGAAGGGGCGCGTTGGGACAACAGTCCAGCAACAGTTGCACGACCTTGATGAGGAGTATGCCAAGACATACAAGTGTCCCAATCCCGCTTGCGGACGGCCGTTCGGAGCGATACCCTACAGGAACATTGAGTACAACAAACAATGTTTGGCATGTGGCTGCAAGTACACCCACTGACATTTCGTGTAACAATCGGGGTGTTTCGTACAGGATGCCGCTTTCCTTATGACTCAGAGACGAAAGCGACATAACTTTGCAGCATTAAACAATTATTCAAGAACTCTAAAAAGGTATCGGTATGAACAACGAAGAGACAATCATCATGAAGCCGCAGAACAATAACAAGGCTGAACAGACACAGAACGTAGAGACTCCAAAGGAAAAGAAGTCGAATAAGGGAAAGAAAGTTGCCGCAACTGCAGCTGCAGCAGTGGTGGGCGGTGTAGTCGGTGGCGGTGCTACATATGCAGCCACGGAGATGCTCCACGACAAGGAAGCCGAAGAGCAGAAGCCGGAAGAAGAGGTACAGGCTACGGAAGAGCCTGTTGTTGCAGCCGCAGAAGTTCCTCAAAAGGAACAACACGCAGAAACTCCGCAGGAGGAAGTCGCAGTCAAGGTGGACGAGGACACTAATGCAGAGCCGGACTACCCCAACCACAATGGTGCCGACCCCGTTACGCCCAACCCAGAGGTGCACGCCGCAGTGAATGAGACCAGTGACGCTGGCACTAATGAGGTGCAGGTGTTGGGGGTATATGAGGCACAAGGTGACCAGGGACAGACCATGCAAGCGGCAGTATTGACCAATGGCGAGGAAGTGGCTGCCGTCGTAGACCTTGACGGTGACGGCATAGCCGAGGTACTTCTTGTAGACGAGAACCACAACCAGCAGATAGACGAGGGCGAGGTATACGACCTGTCCAACGACCATGTGCAGATGTCCGACTACCAAGACGCTTATCTGGCACAACAGCAGGAACAGATGCAGCAGGAGCACGACACCTTCGCCTATAATGCCAGTGATGACCAGCAGGACTACAATAGCGATGCCGACCTGTCGTTTGTATAAAGCCGTGCAGTCACTGCTCTTGCTAGCAATGTTCGCCTTGCTCCCGTTGATGGGGCAAGCGAAGATTTACCTCTTGTCCGTCGGCATCTCCGACTACCCCGGTACAAAGAACGACCTGCGTTTGCCGCATAACGATGCCGCCACGATGCAGTGGCTCTACAAGGAGAACAAGCAGGCGAAGGTCTGTCTGCTGATGAACGACAAGGCGAAGGTGGCAACAGTGAAAGCGGCTCTGCAGAAAATGGCGAGCATAGCAACAGCCAATGACATCGTGGTGATGTTCTTCAGCGGCCATGGCGTAAAGGGCGGTTTCGTCTGCTACGACGGATTCCTATATTACAACGACATCTATTCGGCGTTGGCCTCCTGCAAGAGCAAGAACAAGATGGTGTTTGCCGACGCTTGCTTCTCTGGGGCTATGCGACAAGGCAAGAGCAACGCTCAGCCGAGTTCAACTGGCACAAACAGCAACGTGATGTTCTTCCTCTCTTGCCGCAGCAACGAGAAGTCCATCGAAACACCGACAATGACAAACGGCTTCTTCACCTACGCCTTGCAGCACGGACTGCGCGGTGGGGCTGACAAGAACCGTGACCGTATCATCACAGCCAAGGAACTGTTCGACTATGTGAGTGCAAAGGTGAAGAAAGAGTCCGGCAACCGACAGCATCCCGTCATGTGGGGCAAGTTCTCCAACAATATGCCTGTGATGAAATGGTAAACCATACACATATAATAAGGCACAACAATGAGTGAGATAAAGATAAAATGCCCCACATGCGGCAAGATACTCCGCTTGCTGGATGCCCCGAACATCAATGCTGCATCCTTCACTTGTCCCGTATGCAAGGAAAAGCACACGGTGGGCAGCTGCCAGCGGTATGTGGAGCAGCCGAAGCCAACGGCTTCTTTTGGTGAAGAAACACAATACGGAAGAGGCTCGGCACAGCAGTCGGGAGGTGACGAAGCAAGGATTGGTTCGCAACCTCGTCAAGGTGGTGGAGACGAAACCCGAATAGGCACCGCTTCACGTCCTTCTGTCGGTGTATTGGTGG
>CAVAQY010000103.1:0-4888 GCA_963590865.1 Bacteroidaceae bacterium
CAGAATTAACTGTGCCAATGCTAATAGTCCTTGATTGTTCATACCACAAAGGTATGACTTTTCCACAGAACAAAAGAATCCCCCATGTTTGTCGGGTGAGCCGATATCCGCTGACCCGCTATATGGCTGCAAAACTTACGGTTCTTTTGGAAGCCTACGTGTTGTTGGCTTCTCTTCGGAAGGGTGATGTTGCGAATGTTATTTACAGTAGTAATGCTTAACAATTTAAACTTCACATTACTATTGGTGTTGGACCAACGGGACTCGAACCCATAATGACAGAACCAAAACCTGTAGTGTTACCATTACACCATGGTCCAAAACCTCCTTACGAGGTGCAAAGGTAATGGTTTAAACCGTCATAGCCAAACAAACAGAACTGTTTTTTGAAGAACCTTTGAAAGTGAAGAGCTGTTGAAAGTGAGGCGTGAAGTATTGGACTCTTCCGCAAAATGCGCAGACAATGCAACTTGCAACCCGGTTGCACTGAGGTTGAATTACCTTTGCAAACGAGAAAACATTAAAAAGCAAAGAAACAACGATTATGGAAAAGGACAACCCAACAAAAGGATGCCATTGTCATGAGCACTGTCACAGCCATGAGCATGAACACAATCACTCCCACGGCGGTCTGAAGGGACAAGTCTTTCTGATAGCGACCACGGCTGTATTGCTGGCCGTAGCGGTGGCGGTGGAGAAAAGTTGCAACTTGGCTACGTGGCAACTGCTTCTGGTTTATCTCGTTCCCTATCTTCTCATCGGTCACGATACGCTTTGTGAAGCCGCAGAGGGCATTTTGGACGGAGATGTGTTCAATGAACATCTGCTTATGTCGGTAGCAACCATAGGTGCATTGTCCATCGGTTTCCTGCCGGGCGCAGAGGCAGAGTTCCTAGAGGCGGTGTTCGTGATGCTGTTCTTCCAGATTGGCGAACTGTTTGAGGGCTATGCCGAGGGACAGAGCCGCAAGAGCATATCGCACCTGATGGACATACGTCCCGATACGGCCAACGTTGAGCGGGGTGGGGAGGTCATTACGGTGTCGCCTGAAGAGGTTGGCGTGGGCGAAACAATTGTGGTGAGACCTGGCGAAAAAGTGCCTGTCGACGGAAAAGTGATTGAGGGAGCATCGTCGCTCAACACCATAGCGCTTACAGGCGAGAGCGTTCCGCGCGATGTGTCGGTGGATGACACGGTTGTGTCGGGTTGCATAAACCTGAGCGGAGTGCTTCGCGTGCGCACCACCAAGGCGTTTGGCGAGAGCACGGTGGCCAAGATAATACAACTTGTCGAGGGAGCAGACAGCGTGAAGTCGCGCAGTGAGTCCTTTATAACAAGGTTCGCGCGAGCGTATACTCCCATTGTAGTCATTGCGGCCATACTGTTGGCTCTTGTGCCGCCGTTCTTCTCGGCCGCTGGATTTGCCGTTTCGTTCCCTATATGGCTCCACCGCGCATTGATTTTTCTTGTGGTTTCGTGTCCCTGCGCACTGGTCATTAGCGTTCCGCTCACCTTTTTCGCTGGTCTCGGCGGTGCGTCGCGCAGGGGAATACTTGTCAAAGGCAGTGCCTATATGGACGCTCTGGCCAGTGTGGACACCGTGGTGTTTGACAAGACAGGTACACTCACACGGGGCGAGTTTGCCGTTGAAGCTGTCCATCCCGATGACTTCGATGCAAAAGAACTGCTGCACATGGCCGCGCACGTGGAGCATTTTTCCACCCATCCCATAGGCGAAGCGCTGCGTTCTGCCTTTCCTGGCGAGGCCAGCGACGGCTGTCAGGTGGCGGATGTGGTGGAGACGGCCGGACGGGGCATTACCGCACGTGTGGCATGGCACACGGTAAGCGTGGGCAACTCGAAGATGATGGATGACTTAGGCGTGGAATGGCACGACTGCCACCATGTAGGTACGATAATCCATGTGGCCGTTGACGGACGATATGCAGGACACATAGTAATCAACGATCGCATAAAGGACGACAGCCCAAAGGCCATAGCCAATCTGAAGAGCCTCGGTGTGAGCCGGACAGTCATGCTCACAGGCGACCGAAACGAGGTGGGGCGCAACGTGGCGAGCCGACTTGGCATAGACGAATGTCACACCGAACTGCTGCCGACCGACAAGGTGGCTCACGTGGAGCGGCTGTTGAAGGAGAAATGCAAGGGCAAACGGCTGGCCTTTGCGGGTGACGGCATCAACGATGCACCTGTGTTGCGCCGCGCCGATGTGGGTATTGCCATGGGTGCCATGGGCAGTGACGCAGCCATAGAAGCCGCCGATGTGGTGCTGATGGACGACCAACCGTCGAAAATAGCCACAGCCATAGCCATAGCTCGGCGCACCATAGCCATAGCCCGGCAGAACGTGTGGTTTGCCATAGGCGTCAAGCTTGCCATACTTGTCCTCGCAGTCGCAGGACTCGGCACGATGTGGATGGCGGTGTTCGCAGACGTAGGCGTAACGGTGCTCGCCGTGCTCAATGCCATGAGGGCTTTGAGGGGATAGCGGGGGAATGTTGTTGACTTGGCGGCTCGGTGAACTGTGCAAAGTTTCCATTCACTTGTTTTGTTTTGTCTGCGATTTGCAGTACCTTTGCACAAGATAATCTGCACTCGGGAAATTGAAAACGGGTTTTCTTTCCTCTCGTTTGCATTATCTTTGCACCGCAAAATCGGTTGCCCTGATAGTTCAATGGATAGAATAGCTCTCTCCTAAAGAGTAGATCCGAGTTCGATTCTCGGTCGGGGTACGGAGCAATGAGCCAAGCGTTGTCGCTGACAGCCTTGGCTTTTGTTTTTGCCTTATGGCGACAACTCGGTGGCTTTCCCGATGCAGACAGACGGTCAGGCCGATGCAGCCGCAACACTTTTCCCTACAGAACACATGATTCGATTTCACAATCTGGACACTGACATTCCAAAACCCGAGCGGTTCACGTTCCCTTTCTGCTATGATCCGCATCCGTTGTGCCGCTTGGCGGCTGCTGAAGTGCAGCGTTACATTGCCGGCGAGCCAGTGTGGAGCGAAGAGATTGGCCGTGGAAAGATGTTCGGTGTGCTCATTGTGGAGCGCGAGGGGCGGCTTGGCTACCTTGCTGCCTATTCCGGACAGTTGCAGGGGCGCAATGACTGGCCTTTCTTCGTGCCTGCCGTGTATGATATGCTACAGCCCGACGGCGTGTTCCGTCAGGGTGAGAGGGAGATAGAAACTGTCGGGTGCGAGATAGACGGGCTTGAAAATAGTGACGGGTACCGTGCTTTGGTGGAGCAGGCCAATGCAATACGGCTTGAAAACGAGGCAGAGGAGAGAGCCTACAGAACCCTTATGGCCGAGGCAAAGGTGCGGCGCGACGCTCTGAGAAGCGGCTCTGCGCTCAGCGAGGAGGCCGCCGAAGCACTTGTAAGGGAGAGTCAGCACATGAAAGCCGAACTGCGGCGTATGCGCAAACGCCACACAGAGCGACTGGATGCGGTGGAGCGTGAGGTGGAAGCCGTGCACGCAACCGTCGAAAGACTGAAGAGTCGCCGCCGAACCATGTCGGATGATTTGCAGAAATGGCTTTTCTCGCAGTTCCAGATGCTCAACAGCCGAGGCGAAAGGCGTAGCCTTCTCGAGATCTTCTCGAACGCAACCGGAAGCATACCGCCCTCTGGAGCCGGTGAATGTTGCGCCCCCAAACTGTTGCAATACGCCTTTTCCAACGGCTTAAGTCCCGTGTGTATGGCCGAATTCTGGTGGGGCGAGTCGCCCAAGGCCGAAGTTCGCCACCACTTGAGCTACTATCCGGCATGCAGAGGCAAGTGCAAACCGATACTCGAATACATGATGCAGGGAATGGAAACAGACCCCGACCCACTGGCCGACGGTCGTGACGGCGACACGATAGAGATAGTCTATGAGGACGATGTCATGGCCGTGGTGTGCAAACCGGCCGGGATGTTAAGTGTTCCAGGCAAGTCGGGGCGCAAGTCCGTGCTGTCCGAACTGCGGGAAAGATGGCCTTTGGCCGACGGTCCCCTACTTGTACACAGGCTCGACATGGACACTTCGGGGCTGTTGGTGGCCGCAAAGACGATGGCGGCCTACGTCAATCTGCAACGTCAGTTCGCTTCGCGCACCATAAAGAAGACCTATGTGGCGCTGCTTTCCTGCCGCCCCGACTGCCCCGAGTCGGGTGTTGTCAACCTGCCGATGCGCCCCGATCCGCTTGACAGACCGCGACAGGTGGTGGACGAAGATCACGGAAAGGAGGCACAAACCGAATACAGGATTGTTGGAGAGAACCTTGGTCTGACGCGCGTGTTGCTCGTTCCGCACACCGGACGTACCCATCAGCTGCGGCTGCATTGCGCACATGAGTGTGGTCTCGGTGCGCCTATCGAGGGCGATATGCTCTATGGATGCAGTGCGCAGCGGCAGTCTCCCCATGCGCAACGCCTCTTTCTCCACGCCCAAAGCATCGAACTGCTCCATCCCGGCACAGGTAAGCCTCTCCATTTCGAGCGGAGAGCCGATTTTTGACCATCAGGTCACTGTTGTCCTGATGTTTTTGGAATAACATTGTCATGCGGTACAGAGTGAGCAAATATCGTGCAACCGGAGTTGATGAATTCGGTTTAAGTAATAATCTTGGAACAGGCGGCTTTATACGCGACAGCGACGTCTATTACTACGCAGGGGAAAGTGACAAACCGAAAAATGACATTTGAAAAACTTACAATTTGCAACTCACAAGGTAACCATTCAGCAATAGCAAATGGGCAAGTCTCATTCGCTATTGCTGAATGGTTGCCATGGATGCGAAGTTACAAAGAAACTATTAAAGGGTTGTTCTATAAATTAGTTCCTTCTCTTATGAGAAATCTCCGTTCCGTTGTTTGGAAC
>CAVAQY010000104.1:0-1940 GCA_963590865.1 Bacteroidaceae bacterium
ACCAATGGAAACCAAACAATACAACAGCCTCTTTTCCTTCATTTGGAACATAGCGAACGATGTGCTTGTACATGCCTTTGAGAAGGGCGACTACAAGAAAATCATACTCCCCTTTATGGTGCTTCGGCGTATCGACGTGTTGCTGGAGCCTACCAAGCAGCAGGTGTTGGACAAGAAAGCCTTTTGCGACAAGAATGGACTGACGGACTACGGCCCCTTCCTCACCACGGTGACGGGCTATCCTTTCTACAACACCTCCGCCTTTACCATGAGCACCTTGAAGAACGAGATAGACCCTCAGCGGCTCAAGATGAATGTCATCGAGTATTTCAATGGCTTTTCGGCAGACGTGCAGGACATTATCGACAAGTTCAAGCTCCGCCAGCAGGTGGACAACCTGACGGAGGTGGGACGCTTGGGCTCTCTCCTGGAGAAGTTTACCGATGGAAACATCAACCTTTCCATCAATCCCGTGATGGAGGAGACTACCGACGAGAACGGAAATACCGTCATGGTGGAACGCCTGCCGGGACTCGACAACCACACGATGGGAACCATTTTTGAGGAATTGCTTCGCAAGTTCAATGAGGAGAACAATGTGACCGAGGCCGGTGAGCACTTCACGCCCCGCGACTATGTACGCCTGTTGGCAGACCTTGCCGTTGTGCCCATCAAGGACAAGCTGACCGACAACACCTACCACATCTATGACGGTGCCTGCGGCACGGGCGGCATCCTTACCATTGCACAGGAAGAGATAGAACACATCGCCCGCAAGCAGGGCAAGGACGTGAAGGTAAGCATCTTCGGACAGGAGTTGCAGGCCGACACCTACGCCACCTGCAAGGCCGACTTGATGATTTCGGGCAACATCAAGAAGTTCACTTATAAGCTGGGTTCTGTAGAGCACCAATATATTGCCTTCGGCTCTACCATCAGCCAAGACGGCCATGCTGGCGAAACCTACGATTTCTGCATCTCCAACCCTCCTTTCGGCACGCCGTGGAAGGAAGACTTGAAGAACTGGGGTTTGGGCGACAAGAAGGAAGTGATAGACCCCCGGTTCGTTCACAGTTCGGAAGCATCCTCCGCTGCCACTTCTGAGCCGATCAGCTTTATCCCCGACATCGGCGACTGCCAGATGCTTTTCTTGGCAAACAACGTGAGCCGTATGAAGGATACACCTCTCGGCACTCGTATCGTGGAGGTACACAACGGCAGTTCGCTCTTTACGGGCAATGCCGGAGGCGGCGAGAGCAACTTGCGCCGATACATCATCGAGAATGATTTGCTGGAGGCCATCATCGCCATGCCCGAGAAGGACTTTTACAATACGGGAATCTCCACTTATGTTTGGGTGATAACCAACCGTAAGGAGGACCGCCGCCGTGGCTATGTCCAACTGATAGATGCCAGCAACATCTGTACGCCTTTGCGCAAGAATCTGGGCGAGAAAAACTGTGAGACGACCGAGGAGGACCGCCGCCGCATCCTTCAGCTCTTGATGGATTTCAAGGAGACCCCGGAGAGCAAGATATTCCGCAATGAGGAGTTTGGCTATTGGCAGGTTCCCGTCCTTCGTCCCAAGAGGGACAAAGAGGGAAACATCGTGAAGAAGAAGGGGCAGGTGGTCATGGCGAAGAACCGCAATGAGGTGGAGCAGATTCCTTTGCTTTATCCCGGCGGCATTGCTGCGTTCTACGAGAACGAGGTGAAGCCATACGATGCTGAGGCTGAGTTTGGCGAGCCTGTCATCGGCTACGAACTTTCTTTCACCAAGTATTTCTACAAGCCTGTGCAGCTCCGTAGTCTCGAAGAGATTATGGGAGACATCAATGTGCTGGAGAGCGAGACGAAAGGATTGTGGGACGAAATCATGAAGTAAGGTGTATGGAAAGGTATAGTGAATATAAGGATAGTGGGGTGCAATGGCTTGGGGA
>CAVAQY010000104.1:2478-4659 GCA_963590865.1 Bacteroidaceae bacterium
CTTCTTCAAGAAATGAAGCAGCGTGTCATCGCTGATGCCGTAACTCGTGGCCTCAATCCAAATGTGAAGCTCAAACCAACCAACATCCCTTGGTTGCCTGAGATTCCTGAGCATTGGGAGATGTCAAAGGTAAGTTCGCACTTTAGACAAAGAAATGAAAAGGTTTCTGATAAGGAATATAGTCCATTGTCTGTGTCAAAGATGGGAGTAACCCCTCAATTAGATAATGTAGCTCTATCGAATGCCGAAGGAAATTCGAGAAAATTGGTTAAGGTTGGAGATTATGCAGTAAATTCTCGTTCAGATAGGAAAGGCTCTTGTGGCGTTTCTAATTATGAAGGTTCTGTGTCTCTTATTACAATAGTATTGGAGCCTTTTGATATTGATGGCGGTTATGTTCATTATTTATTTAGGAGTAATCCTTGGGTTGAAGAATTCTATCGTAATGGAAGAGGCATCGTTGCAGATTTGTGGACTACAAATTACCAAATGATGAAAGGTATGTATCTTCCTATTCCTCCTATCGACGAGCAACGCTCCATCGTCTCCTATATTATCGAGCGAACGGCAAAGATAGATACTCTGATAGAGAAGTTGAACAAAGAAATAGAGTGCGTCAAGGAATACAAGCAACGTTTGATTTCGGATGTCGTAACAGGTCAAATCAAAGTGGGTTAATATGGATACATCAGAGACTGGTCTTGAAAAGATTATCGTGGACTGGCTGCGAGACAAGAATGGGTACGAGCAAGCCACTCCGCACGACTACAACAAAACTTTCGCCTTGGTGGAAAGTTGGGTGGAACGCTTTATCACTACTACCCAACCCGACAAGGTGAAGGAGACGATGTGCTTTGCCTCGCCCTCCGAGCGGATGAAGTTCTTTACCCGTCTGTCTGGAGAAATCGGCAAGCGAGGAGTAGTGGACGTGCTTCGCAATGGCTACAAGTTCAACGGCAACACCTTCGCCCTCTATTATTCGCTTCCCTCGCAGCTCAATCCGAGTGCCAAGGCAGCCTACAGGCAAAATGTCTTCGGCGTCATACGGCAGGTGATGTATTCCACCAAGAACACCGATGAGATAGACTTCGTGGTGTTCATCAACGGTCTTCCCCTCGCCACCTTCGAACTGAAGAACAACTATACGGGGCAAACCTACGAGGATGCCATCGAGCAATACCAGACGGAACGTGACCCTAAGGAACTGCTCTTGCAGAAGAAACGCTGCGCCGTCCACTTCGCCGTGGACGACCAACAGGTATGGATGTGTACCGCCTTGGCCGGAAAGGACTCCTGGTTCTTGCCCTTCAACCGTGGCGTGAACGGAGGGGCAGGCAATCCTGTGGTGGACGGCGACACGATGACCTCTTACCTGTGGAAAGATGTCTTTACCAAAGCCACGCTCAGCAACATCATCGAGAACTTTGCGCAGGTGATTGTGAAAAAGGAAAGGGACAAGGTGACCAAGCAGCAGAAGATCAAGGAAAAGGTGGTGTGGCCACGCTACCATCAGTTGGACGTGGTGCGCTCCCTGGTGGCACATACCAAGGCACATGCCATCGGCAGAAGATACCTGATTCAGCACAGCGCCGGAAGCGGCAAGTCGAACTCGATAACTTGGCTTGCCTACCAACTCGTCATGCTCCAGCAGAAACAAGAGTATTTCTTCGATTCCGTCATCGTCATCACCGACCGTGTCAACCTCGACAAGCAGATGCGGGACAACATCAATGCGTTCCAGAGGTTGAGCAACGTGGTGGGCTGGGCAGACAAGTCAGAGACCTTGCGGCAGCTCTTGCAGGGCGGCAAGAAGATCATCGTTTCCACCATCAACAAGTTTAGCTTTATCCTCGACGAGATAGGCAGTTCGCTCAAGGACAAGCGTTTCGCCATCATCATCGACGAGGCTCACAGCAGCCAGAACGGAGCGATGTCGGCCAACTTGGCTACCGGCTTGTCGGGCAATGCGGCACCCAAGCAATACGTACAGCCAGAAGATACAGCCTATAGGGCAGCAGCGGAAAACGGCCCTGCGGCAGAATGGGAGCCGGAGGAAGAGGACACGGAAGACAAAATCCACCGGATACTGAAAGGCCGTAAGCTGGCAAAGAATGCCAACTACTATGCCTTCACGGCTACGCCCAAGAACAAGACCTTGGAGATGTTTGGCGAGAAGTCGTA
>CAVAQY010000105.1:0-4547 GCA_963590865.1 Bacteroidaceae bacterium
GCTACACTTTATTCCTGATTACCTGGTGTCACCAACCGAGGATATCCGCTGACCCGGAATGTGCGTTCCGTAGTTCGAAACGAAACTTTCAGTTAGGCAAAGATACAACTTCTATTAGGTAAAGTCAGCTTATGAACGCCTTCTTTCCCATATACCTTTGCAACGTCATTCAGAGACAATCTGTAGGCAACGTGATTCAGAATCACATTGACTGTATTGTAACTGTTCAGTGCTTGGACTACCGCTGAACAGTTACCGCGCATTTTCCTGTCGTTAAAATGTGTAAAAGTGCCGGTTGGACAATGAATATCCTTGGCTTTTCAGATAAATAACGGTAACTTTGCAGCCACTATCCGTGCCGTAAAGGTTTGGTTGGCAAGGGTTGGCACTGCCAAAGGCAGAGGCGACGGAGACTTTCTTTCGACCTGATGTCTATGACAGATTGACAAGCTTGCACTACAAGAGGCCGCAATGGTGGAATTGGTAGACACGAGGGACTTAAAATCCCTTGGCCAGTAATGGCTGTGCGGGTTCGAGTCCCGCTCGCGGCACAGGCGGATTTCATGTCTGCGAAAACGACAAGGCGAAGTGCAGGAAGCTCGCAAGGCTCCACGCTCTTCGCTTTTTTATTGACCAAAACCTTGCTTTGTCAAGGCGATAGCCATACACTTACACAAGCCGTATGAAGAAAAAGATTGCAATCTCCCTGGCCGCCGTTGTAGTGGCGGTGCTGGCCGCTGTCACTGGCGGCAGCTTTTACTTGCTCGGTTTCTCACTCTCGCCCGACCCTAACCGGCAAGATGTGGACAGTGCCTACTCGGTGCTGTACGAACGGGTGGCCGACATGAAACCTTGGGTGGACAGCCTGCGCTCAGCCAATCTGCTGCGCGACACAACAATCAATATGCCCGACGGCCGCAAGGCACATGGTTTGTACTTGCGCTGCGACAGTTCGCATGGGCGCACCGCTGTGATTGTGCATGGCTACAAGGACTGTTCGGTGAAATTTCTCTACCTCGGACGGATGTATCACCGCGACCTGGGCTTCAACATTCTGTTGCCCGACCTCAACGCCCACGGCCTCAGCGACGGCGAGGCCATACAGATGGGGTGGAAAGACAGGCTTGATGTGAAGCGTTGGACAGCCGTTGCCAACGACCTGTTCGGCCAAAGGGGCGACACCGTTGGCATAGTTGTGCATGGAGTGTCGATGGGTGCAGCCACCACGATGTGTCTTTCTGGCGAGACATTACCACCGTATGTGAGATGTTTTGTGGAGGACTGCGGCTACACAAGCGTGTGGGACGAGTTTGCAGGACAGCTCAGTGCACAGTTCTCCCTGCCGTCGTTTCCTCTCATGTACACCGCATCGGCTCTTTGCGGCCTACGCTACGGATGGCACTTCGGCGAGGCTTCACCGCTGAAACAGGTCAGCCGTTGCCATCGCCCCATGCTTTTCATCCACGGAAGTGCCGACACCTTCGTACCGACATGGATGGTTCACCCTCTCTATGAAGCCAAGCCACAGCCGAAAGAGTTGTGGATAGCCCCCAATTCGGAGCATGCCCGCTCATACATAGACCATCCTGACGAATACACTCGCCGTGTAAAAGCCTTCCTGCAACGGCATTTCTAATGCTGCCGTTATTTCCCGTGGCAACATTGACATCACTCAAAGAATTATTTAGGGACAACATTTCCCTAAGCAAAAAAATGTTACCTTTGCGACTGGAATTAAAACATACTTATATTACATAAACACAATATAATCAAAAAGAAGCATGAAAAAGATTATCATGGCAGCAGCCATGGCGTTTCTGACAGTGTTCAGTGCCATGGCACAAGATGCCGAAAAGCCGTTCTATGGATTGGGCAACCGCCTTGGTGTTGGTCTTGGCATTGGTACTGAGGGATATGGCATTGACGTTGCCACCTGTTTCAACAAGTATTTCGGGGTGCGACTCGGTTTGAACATAATGCCGGGAACGAGTTTCAACACATCGGTTGACGTTGACGTATCGGGGCAGAACGGCAGTTCATACACCAGCAGCAGTAAGATGGATGTGAGTGCGTCTATGGGGCGCACGTCGGTGGACTTGAAGTTCGACTGCTATCCTTTCCCCAACCAAAGTTCGTTTTTTGTAACTGCTGGATTTTCGTTCGGAGGTTCCAAGTTGATAAAGGTGACTGGACACAGCGATGAATATGCCGCGTTGGTGCAACAGGGAAAGGAGATTGGCATTGAAATTGGAGACTACAACATACCCATCGATGAAAACGGTAACGTGGGCGGAGGCATCAAAGTATCGGGATTCCGTCCGTATCTGGGTCTGGGCTTTGGCCGACTGATACCGAAGGGACGTGTAGGATTTCGCTTCGAGATGGGATGCCAGTTTCATGGCACACCGGAGTTGTATGCCGACGGGGTTGACCTGAAGGAGATAATGGGTCGCGACAAGAGCGATGATCTGTCGAATATACTTGACAAATTGAAAATATATCCAGTGCTGAAGTTAAGTATACGCGGCAGAATACTGTAACCATTGAAATGAAGAAAGAAGAGTGAAGAATGTTACGCACAGTCTTATTCTTCACTTTTCATTCTTACGCATAAAATCAGCGAAGCCGGCCATTGGAAATCCACTGTTATTGATTTCCGATGGCCGGCTCTGCATTTATGTTGCTGTGTGCTTTTCCTATGTGTCTATGCGTCCAGCTTCTTGAATTCACCGTAGATTTTATCAGCGATTTCGCGAAATTCCTCTTCACTGAGTTTCAGTTTGGGATTGGAAAAGAGCATATCCTTCTCCGAATTCATAGGCACAAGGTGAATGTGGGCGTGAGGCACTTCAAGTCCAAGCACAGCCATGCCCACCTTGATGCAAGGAAAGGCGTTCTTGATGGCACGGGCCACCTTCTTTGCAAACACGTGGTATTCAGCCAATTCATCGTCTTCCATATCGAAAACGTAGTCCACCTCCCGTCTGGGAATCACCAGCGTGTGGCCTTTCACCAAGGGATTGATGTCGAGAAAGGCATAGAACTTGTCGCTCTCGGCACACTTGTAGCTCGGTATCTCTCCTGCTGCAATCTTAGAAAATATGTCCATTTTGCGGTAGAATCAAGTGGGATTATGCGATTGAAATCTTGTCTATGCGGAGTTTGATAGTGCCGCGCGGAATGGTTATCTCCGCCGTTTCGCCCACCTTTTTGCCCAGCAGTCCCTGTGCGATGGGAGTCTTTATGGAGATTTTGCCCTCACGGAGATTGGCCTCATTCTCGCTCACGATAGTGTAAGACATCTTGGCCTTAGTGGTCAGATTGGTCATTTCCACCTTGCAGAGTATCTGCACAGAGTCGGTGCTAAGCCTGGACGTATCCACTATCTTAGCCTCCTGTAGAGCCAGTTTCAGCTGGTTGATTTTATCTTCGAGGTGAGCCTGCGCCTCCTTTGCGGCGTCATACTCCGAGTTTTCGCTAAGGTCGCCCTTGTCACGTGCCTCAGCGATGGCGGCAGACGCCTTGGGACGCTCCACGCTCTCCAAGCGTTTCAACTCGGCTACCATCTTGTCGTAGCCGTCTTGTGACATGTAAGCCATAATTTTACGTTTAGTTTGTTATTGAAATATCGTTTCGCCAGACATCAAAAAAGAAAGAATTTCCACATCAAAGCCATGCGGAAATCCTCCTGTTATCGTTGTTGTCTGTTGTGTTTTCTGTTGTTGCTTACTTGCAAAGGTAGCCATAAAAACGGTGGCTTCCAAGCAAATGAGCGTTAAAAATCCTTTTGTCACACGGCTCTTTCATTTAAACAAATGCCACTACCTACTTAACCCAAGTTTGACCACCATCTCTGGAAATCGATAATTTTTCAGAGATGGTGGTCAAACTTGGGTTAGCTATTTGGAGTTGAAATACATATTTGGGAGAAGCGTATATTCTCGTTCCATCGAGGAATCTCTGCCATGTTGATGTCTGGCAAAAGAAAATCTTCTTTATCTGGGTGTTCTATCAATATCATTTCATCGCTGACAGATAACCCTGCTCGTATTTTTTGAAGAATTTTACTTCTGCATATTCTATGCGGTTGTCTGCTTCAATAGCTTTGAAGGCAAGTGATACTAATTGCAGTTGGTCTTTTTCATCCATCTTGACAGAATTTATCTCTCCAAGATAAGACTGTAGGAACAGTCCTACTTGCTCATTTATTTCTGAAATCCATAAGTTGAGGTACTTGCCGCCAAGATGCCGGAGTTTCAGGAAAAGGAGCAGGAAGAGCAGAGCCACGGCTTCCGAGGATGACTATTCTTTGCAGAAGAAAAGAAGAAATCCAAGGTGCACACATATATAATATGTAGGCATCTTGGATTTTTCTTGTTTATTGGGCGTCTGCATCGCAAATTGAACAAAAAGAGGGGATTAAATGATTAAAGAAACATATAAACGTCAAGTTTATGACGTAATAAACAAGACTTTTACTAACTTTGCAGTCGAATTAAGGAGATAAATATGGTTATAGCAAGTCTGATAAAGGATAAATTGTCGTC
>CAVAQY010000106.1:0-4380 GCA_963590865.1 Bacteroidaceae bacterium
CCCAGCCCGTAGCCATCTTGATGGCCTTGGCATCCTTCTTCGCCTCCTCCATCTCTCTTGCCACGCTCAGGTTGTCAAGCCGTGTCGTCACCTCCTCGGCTCGGTCAGCAGCCTTCGCTCCGCGCTCGCCAACAAACTGGAAACGGATGCCATCACCACTATTAATCGCCTCGTTAAAGGCACGCTGGCGGTCACCCTCCTTTTTTGCATCATATTCATAGAGACGCAAACCTGACTCCTCCAATCCTTTGCGTACATCAGCACCCAAGTTATTAGGAACAACCACTGCAGCAAATTCGTTCAAGTGGACAGGACGCTCAAACTTAGTCTCAAAATACATCGTAGGGCGTTCTTTGCGTATGGCTTCCACAAGAGAGTGCATTTTGTCTATGTCTTTGTCTGTCAAGTCTACGCCATATTCCTTCTTTACATATTCCTTGGGATTATTCATTAGAGCCACTTCTGCAAGACGATAATATCCAGCATCGTCAAATAGTTCCTTGGAATTTGGATTCAAGATTTCAGCCAGTTCATTAAACACCGTAGCCCATTTGTCCGTAAACCTGTCTGTGTCATCATGGTTATTCGTCAGCATATCCTTACGTTTCCGTAATTTATCCAGTGCCCCTGTTTTCTCCATGACAACTGCTACAAAATTATTGAAAGCGAATGCCTGCCCTGACGCTCCATTCAAACCTTGTTTTTTCATTATTTTCGATACATGCTCCAAGTCGTTCGGCACATACTTGCGTTTGCCACTCGGAGTAAATCCGTCAAAGATGACTTCTTTTACTTCATATTCCTTATCCTTTCCATTGAGCCAATTGCCGAAATCAACTATCAAATCATTGCTCAGCACGTAGTCATCCGCAGCCTTTAACGTACCATCCAAATCTGCCTTTCCGCCTCTTCTATGGTCATAATCCACGTCATTGACAAAGCTCTGCACGCTTTTGAAGTTAAATCCATACTCATCGTATATCTCAACATTCTGCTTTGCTATAGCAAAACGCATTCCTTCTTTTGTTCCAGCTTCAACAAAAGCCTTGTTCTTCTCCAGCCAGTTCTGCATACTTTGCTCATATGCCGCTCTATCACCGCCATACTTAGCATCTATATACATATTCAGAACCTTGTCCATGTCTGCTTTGCCTATATTTCTGATATTGAAATTACCTGACGTAATGAGCTTTAATTCTTCGTAGACCTTATCATCATATACTGTTTGTGTCTTCTGTATAGCTGGGGCTTCACCTCTTTCATGCAGAAAAAGATAAGCCAAGCCAGAATTTGCATCTCCACTGTCAAGATACCTGTCTATACCCATTCTTACCTTGCCTTGCATTTCCTTTGGTACAGACATCACATCCTGGGCAGCCTTTTTGCTACCATTGACGCTCATCTGCCGTTCCACTGTCGGATATGTAGGTGTCCATGCATCCCCGAAGAAAGTGCCAGCATTTCTACCTGTGCGTTTACCAATCAGGGCAGAAGGAGCAATAAACGAAATCTCGCCAAATCCGTTGTGTGCGTTCTTGCCGGTATCTATAACCGCCAAACTCGGATTGGCGAATCCGCCTAACTTCAAGGCCTTTCTAAGTTTCTCCTCCGTGATGTTATGCACGCCCACAAGGGTCTTGTCGTTCTTAAATGAACGATTTCCGTCAGTTCCTTTGGTGGTCTCAAAAGATTGGATTACATTTGCAGCAGAATTAAGCTCTTCACTTGTTATTGTGGTTCCAGCATGGGGCTGGAGTGCCTCGATAAAGTGCAGGGCTTTTTCTTTGTCCACATTGCTTATTCTACCGGTGTTTATCCAATTTACAATTCCTTTCTCTTCTTTCGGATATAGTGATGTTATTTGGTTTACCTCTAATACCACGCCACCTTTTCTGTGCTGTTCCACCGCCCTGATTGCAACAATGAAATTCTTGCCGTCTTTCTGTAACTCGGTAAGCACAACATGGTCGTTAGCATTGGTACTGTTGAATATAGCAATAGGGTTAGCTATAGCCATTGGCAAGTCCTTCAAGTCAATTACGTTAAACGGATGATGATTCTTGTATTTCTCACCCGACTTGCGAACAAACCTATCAAACTCCAATTCAATATCTGCATCGGCTACGCCACCATCTTTCAAGAAAGAACTGGCATGTCCTAAGCGAAGAACCCTATCCTTTTGGTTCGGGTCAGCCACCAATTCGTCTAACCTTTGATTGAAAGCCTCATTCACTTTTTTAAGTTCGGCTTCCTCCTGCATCCTCAAGGCATTATCCCGTCCGAACTTCCTCGGGTCTACACCGTCAAGCAAGTCCTTCATCACCCTGTCGGCCACCTCCTCGGCACTCGTGTAGTGGATGTGCAGCATGTCGCACACACCCTTCCAGAACTTCGACAAGGCACGCTTCACCTTCTCCAGCGCACTGATGGCCTCCGCCTTCTCGAACACGCCGCCGTTACCCTCGGCGATCTTCCGTGCCTCCTCACGCAACCGCTCAGCGCCGCGTCTGCCCGAATACTGCGCTATCACCTCATCGGCAATCTCGTCGTCCGTCTTCAGTTCCGGGTAAAGGCGTTTCACCTCGTCCCAAACACTCGTGCCCTTCATCAGGCCGACAACGTTCTTCCACTCCTCGGCATTGCCTCCACGCAACGCACTCGCCCACAAATGCGCATACTCATGCACCAACGTCTCGCTCGTCGCAATCCTCGGATCATAGTATATCCGTCCGCCAACGGTAAAGCCATACGCCTCACCGTTAGCAGTGCGGAAGAAATGCGGTTGGCCAGCATCATCACCGCTGCCGTGGTACACCTTCTGCAAGCGCACCGCCTCATCAGCGTTCACCTCCTGTCTTTCCGCAAGCCCGGTGGTGTCCTTGAACTCGCCGCTATACAACGCTTGCTTGATAGAGCGCACAATGTCCGCCAAAGGTTTGCCCTCGGCTCTACGTAGTTTTATTGCATCATAATAATATTCCGTAATATGAGCATTACCGTCATTATAAACACCTTCGTTCTTCTTTGCTGACACCACAATACTGATGCCATCCGTCTCGCCATTATTGTCAAAGTTTGAAACCGTTGCATTGTGGTTACTCAAACGAATGGTCACAATTTTTCCGTTCTTCGTTTCAAAGGTGGCATATTTACTACTTTTACCTTGTGCATTTATCCCAAGAGAGTCTGCCATTTCACCAATGAAAGTTTTCTCCTTGGTTCCTGTGGCATTTTCATAATTTTTGGCAAGACTATCAAGATTATTCAGTATCTTTGCACCATCAGCACTTGAAATGGCGGTTTGTGGATGTTCCTCACTACGAGAAACGGAGACGGTTTCAAGTGCTCTTCTTTTCTTCGCACTCATCCTTACATCCTCCCCATTCGCCATATCCAGCACACGTTGGCCCTCGTCCGTGCCAATCACCTCCATGCCGCTTTTGCGCAGGTGCTCGTCCAGCGCGTCACGCAGCACACGCTCGTTCTTAGACGCAGGGGCAGCCGCCGCACCCGCTTTCTGCAGCCGGAGCTTGTTGTTGTTCGGCACTGCCGTATCTCCCTTTGCAGGAGCATTTGCCACGGTCTCTTTCTTCACCCCGGCATACTCGCTGAAAGGCTTGGTCTTGCGGTGGCTGCTGTCTATCCACTTCTCGAAATCTTCGAGGTTCGTTGTGGACACGACAATCCTGCGACCGTCTTCCCAACCTTTCTCATAGTTGGCCAGATAGTCGCTCTTCGCCTCGTCCATGTCGTTGAAGCCGAGCATCACCTTGTGCTCGTCAAACGTGCCGTCGGGATTGTACTGGTCCACCACATACACCTCGCGCCCGTTCCAACCGTCAATATCGTTGGAGAGGAACACGTCTATATGGTCTCCGTCCACGCCCTCCGTGCCGCGGAAGTAGCCGTAGGTGTTGTGCATCTTGCTCTCCCATGCCTTGCCGTCGGCATCGGTTCCTCTGCGTACGCTGCCTTGTGGCTGCTCGATGGTGATGTCAAACGTGCCTACCTGCACATGGCCTTTCTTGTAGTTCCCCGCCTCTTTCTGCGCCTCGGTTGGTTCGGTGTTCACATCTGCCGAGGCGGTCGCTATCTGTTCCGAAAGTGGCATTGCTCCCTTGTTTTCAGAAGATTTCTCCTCTTTTCCTTGCAAAGTTGGCTGATTGGCATTAACTTTGCTTCCGGAAGATACATTGCTCTGACTTTTAGCGCGGCTCGTTTCCTCGTCGCCTTGTTGAGGTTCGATAGTGGTAATGGTTGGAGTTGCGACATCTTCAGGAGCGGTGTCTGCGCCCCGCTCCCAAAGCAATGGTCTTTCTTGAATATTCCCCTGCGAAATATCTGGGGAAGTTGTCACAGAAACGTCAGCAGGGTGGCGTT
>CAVAQY010000107.1:0-3995 GCA_963590865.1 Bacteroidaceae bacterium
GTGTATCAGCATCGGAAAAAGGCGGTAGCACATGGCCATTTATATCGGCAAAACGGTTGGTCAATGCTCGCTCGTACCTTTCGAACCATTACTTTGACCAATGCTTCATATGTAGTACATAAATAAATCGGCAACAAGCAGTTGTACTTCTCGCTTAAACTTCTGCTTAGTGCCGATTTAATCTATTGGGTTTGCCGATTATTACCTCCTATTTAGGCAATGATTATCCAAGATACTTGTCAATCATCATACTCGCCATAAACGGTAAACAGGTGCGCCAACTCATCATCAGTCATGGCTTTACGCACAGCTTCTTGTATTTGTGATTTAGCCAAGTCAAGACGACGGTAGTGCAATCCTGAAGCATCGCTTGTTTGTCTGATAAGTTGGAATCGTCCTACCATAGGGTTCTCTGCTGCATATTTGGCGAAGCCCTTCGCTTTGGGAAGATTATCCTTTCGTGTAGGGTCATGAGGCTCCAAAATATCCAACAGATAACTGCCGTTTCCATCGTTCCTTATTATGAGGAAATCAGGGTACGCCTTACAAGTCTTCCCCTCCATTTCGTAGGGCACAACCAGTCCCCACGAACTCCTTGAAACATTGCGCACCCAACAAACATAATCGTCTCTGCGTCGCTCTTCCTCTATGACAGCCGATTCCCAACTGTTCAACTTAATGATAGCTTCCCTGGTGTAAGGGTTCACATACAGATGGTCAGGCCATGATGTTCCGCCCTCGTCGCGGATGCTCAATATGTCTGTAGGCAACGAGAAGTTGTGGATGGTTACAACATCACCATTTGATACTATATCGTCATACTTGTTCTTGTGTTCAGTAGACAACTTTACCACTTGGGTTCTATACTGGTCGCAAAGTCTATGGAATTCGCCATTGGCGTAATCCTCCAAAGCCGCCATTTGTTCGCTGTCCATCGTAAACAGGATTACATCCACTTTTGCAGACGAAGGATTGTCTTCGTCATGGAATTTATCCACATACCTATTGACGAGACCTTCACTTGCAAGTTTGGCATCAGCCTGACGCAGCTGTCTGTCAAGATCAAGGTCGGTCGTTGAGAAGAGGCTTCCATAATGTGTCTGCAAGGTTTTGCCGTACACGTCCAGACTCTCCACATTAAGCCGGAACTGCATCACTTTTTCTGAAAGTTCATCGTATAGCCCTTTCTCTTTCAGACGTTCTACATATTGTGCCATCATGCCTACAACATGATTCGTAGCCTCATTTACAGCCGTTGTGTAAAGTTTTGTCCTTACCAAGAAATGAGCCATGGCGAAATAGGACTTCAGATAATTGTTGATTCTTACAGTACGCACATCGTAAGTTTGAAGGCACATGCCGTTTACTGCCAGAATGATGCCTTCGCGATCGATGCTTTCCTCTATTATCTCTGCTTCGGCAGATTCCAAAGGTTCTTCCTCTTGTGTTCCTGGTGAACTTACTGTCGTTGTGTCTTTGGGTAGATTGCTGACTGCTAAAGGTGCTTTGGGCTGCAGCTCTTCCCCGGGCAAACTTTCCGTTGTAGACTGTGAGAACAATGGCAGAGCTGGCTCTATCTCATCATTTGTTGTCAAAGTTTCCGTTTTCGTATTGGTAGGTATTTCCGAGTTTGTCGGTTGTGAGTTGACGGGATTGGCTGTCGCAGGATGCTTCTGTTGTGGGCGAACCGTCAAGGTTTCTACGGTCTTGCTGCCTATCTGTTGCCCCTCCACATTGGTTGGAAGACCAGCTCCGTCGGCACTTTGTATATTTTCCACCACATCGTGCAGGGTGCGCTCGTCGAAGAACGGCAGGAAAAGCCAAACATTGTTGAGCGACTCGTCCACTTGTATGCGCATTCCCATCGGTGTGCGTATCATTCTTCCCAGTAACTGGGCTATGTAGGTGGCATCGCTTGCATGGCGGAACGACACCATGGTCTCGGCACGTGGGCAATCCCATCCTGTAGAGAGATTGTCTTTGAAGAATACCACCTTTATCCTGCGGTCGTCGGCTATGCGTGAAGGTTCCTCATGAGGCACGGCGAGTCCATTCATCAGCACCTCACCCGTCGTCTGTCCGAAGGTGTGCACCACTTCTCCTTTCTCAAATTTACGACCACGCCGCTGTTCTATTTTTCGTACACAATCATCAAGGTCGGTGGTGGAGAGTTTGTTCCCTGTACCGTTCTGCACCTGCACCACGAGCACAGGATTCACATATGCATAGTGCTGCTCTCGACAATACTGCTCCCAGTGAGCGCACTTGTCCATCCACTCGTCTGTGGCTGTTTGCAACACTGCCATCTCGTTGCCCACCGACGACGGATAGCCTATCTCTATCACGTCTTTCAGCAGTCCCGATGCTCGCACTTCGTCGGCAGTTGTCACCACCTTATGTACGGTAGATGTCAGTCCGGCTGCAAGTCGGTCGAAACGTTCGGGGGTGGCTGTCACCCCGATGATCACTGGCATTTGCGGGAGATGGTCTTCCTCTGAACCTTTCAGGAATTTCTGCATGATGGTAGTGGCGGTGGTTGCGCTTTTTCCTTGCGTACCACGATGGGCTTCGTCTATGATGAAATAGAGTCGGCTGCCCTTTTCTGCAACAGTGTTGGCAAAGGTTTCCCAGATTGTCCACTGACGTGTGTCGCCGTGCTTGGTCAAGAGGCTGCTTGTTGAGAGTTTTTGTGTGTTGAGGAAATAGACGGTACCGTCGGCGAGCACTCGTTGATTGAACGACTCCTCGCTGATGGTGACCGTTTGCGATATGAGCAGTCGGTCGCTCTTGGTGTTTATCTTGTCTTTTGATTGCTTGTTGAGTTCGGGCGAGTCGCTCAGCCATACGAAGATGGCATCGGGCTGCTCCATGTAATCTCCGTCTCCGAAAAAGATGCGTTCGATGAGCGAGGCCATGATGATGGTCTTGCCTGCTCCTGTGGGTGCCGAATAGCTGATTACTTGCGGCGTATGGTATCTGTTGTAGCCGTCCATGGCTTGCGCCGTGCGCTGACGCAGGTCGTTGATGGCTCGCTGCTGGAATGCGATGTTTGATATTTTCATTGTCTGTATGGAATGCTTTGAGGGTTATTGTCTTGTGCAGTTGATGCGGAAGTTGTCGAGATAGTCGGTGTAGAGCTGGTAACAACTGATGCCCGGCAGCAGGTGGCTTATCTCCAGGAATGTCGGTTTCGAGTCAGTCACGATGTAGGCACTCCCTATTCTCTCCTTATTCTTCACCTCCATAACGAAATCGTCCATCCATGCCTCGTTGGTGAGTATGGCCATGTGGTTCTGCTCCAGTACGAGCATGGGCGGTATTTCCTCGCCACCGGCTATTGTTGGACGTTCGCCGTGTGCCCCTGCTTTCATCCACAATATCGGGAGCAACTCGCGAAACTGTCGTCCGAGTGCAACGCTCGTCTTGTCGAGGAAACCGAGCTTGAAGAATTCGGCGTTGGCGGCGAATCCGTCTGCCATGGGGAAGGTGACAGGCACCGATTCGACGTAATCACCAAGCAATTCTGCAATTTCGTTTTTTACCTGTCTGAAGAGTTTGCTATTATTGGTCACTACATATATTTCCTTTATATGGTCCTGCCCTTCAAGTTCGTCGAGCCATTCTGTTGCTGCGCTATCCTCAAAGAGGATGCTTACGGGATAGTCTTCTGAAACGATGTATGGGCAATCGTCGGTGACAAGGGTTTGCGCCAATTTCTTTTTGCCCAATAACATCACTATCTGCTTTTTTACTTTCTTGCCATCCCGTCCTTGCGGAATATCAAACTCCAGTTGCTTGATTTGTCTTGCAGTCCTTTTCTCCTCGGTCTGCGTCGTGATATAGTCGCCCACGATGGCTTTGCCGTTCACGTCTACGCCCTTGATGGAGCATTGTGTGCGGGGCCAATTTACGTAACGGGCAATGCCCAGTCGCTCCCACTCTTCATCGCCTGGCTTATAACCTTTGGCTTTGAGAGCAATAGCCTCGTCTTCACT
>CAVAQY010000108.1:0-3937 GCA_963590865.1 Bacteroidaceae bacterium
CCTCTGACAGCACTTCAGACGACAGCACCTCAACCGGAGGCGGAACTTCTTCCGGCGGCAGCACTTCGGGCGGAACTTCTTCCGGCGGCAGCACCTCGGGCGGAACTTCTTCTGGCGGCGACACTTCGGGCGGAACTTCATCCGGCGAAGACGGCGACGACGGTGTAGTACTGTAAAAAAAAGGGGCTGAATTCCATTCCCGGGAATTCAGTCCCTTTAGCAGTTCATGCCAAGTTTGCCCCAAGCCAAAGCTCTGGAGCACGAATGGTGCGGACATCTGAGTCTTTTTGTACGCCCAACTGGGCTTTTGGGGTGTGCGGTCATCTGGGCTTTTTGGGATGCAGACAGCTGAGCTTTTGGGATGCAGACAGCTGAGTCTTTTTTGGGATGCGGTGGGGACACCGCACCTACTACGCAAGCGCAAACTTAGCTAACCAAGCCCCGGCGCACAAGGGCAAACTTAGTAGGTGCGGTGTCCCCACCGCATCCCAAAAGTGCAGATGACAGCACCGGGTCAGCGGAAAAAGGGGGGAAACGAAAAAGGCTTCCGCCGGATATTGGCGGAAGCCTTCTTGCGGAAAGTGAGGGATTCAAACCCCCGATACCCGAAAGGGGTATACCGGATTTCGAGTCCAGCGCATTCGGTCACTCTGCCAACTTTCCTTTAAGTGGATGCAAAGATAGGCATTATTCCTTTACAAACAAAATTATTCAAAGGATAATTTGGCCAGTCTGTCCCTTAGCCTCTGCGCTTCGGACTTCCTTATAGACAGCTTTATTTCGCAGGTGTTGTCGTATTTCTGTCCTATGACGCGCGGTTCCATTTCCTTCACTATGCGCATGACGCTGTTCATCATGGGGTAGGGGAACGAGAAGGTCACGGTCTCTTCCACCAGTCTCACCTCGCTCTCTGCGCTTTCCAGCGCTTCGGCGGCGGCTGTCTTGTAGGCAACGGCAAGACCGCCGGTGCCGAGGTTCACGCCTCCGTAGTATCTCACGACAACCACGATTGCGTTTGTGATGTCGTGGCTCACTATCTGCCCGAGAATGGGTTTGCCTGCGCTGCCGCTCGGTTCTCCGTCGTCGTTGGCTCTGGTGGCTGCGGCTTCGCCCATGCCTATTGCGTAGGCGTAGCACACGTGGCGGGCGTTGAAATATTTTTTGTTGTATTCTGCGACGATGGCTTTTGCCTCGTCGGCATTGTCTATGTGATGAGCAAAGGCGAGGAACTTGCTCCGCTTCTCGGTGTAGTATCCCTCGCCTATGGTCTTTATGGTTTTGTACTGGTCGTCCACTTCCGTAGTCTTTGGTAGTGTTAGCCGAGTTTGTGTATGACAAGCCCCGAGCGCAGTTTCGGTTCAAACCACGTTGCCTTGGGCGGCATTATCTTGCCGCTGTCGGCAATGTCCATGATTTGCTTCATGGTGACGGGATAGAGGGCCAGCGCAATGCGCATTTCTCCGCTGTCCACACGCCGCTTCAGTTCGTCAAGGCCGCGCAGTCCGCCTACGAAGTCGATGCGCTTGTCGCTTCTCAAGTCGGTGATGCCGAGAACTTTGTCGAGTATGAGGCGGCTTGAAATGTCCACGTCGAGCACTCCGATAGGGTCGCTGTTGTCGAAGGTGCCTTCCTTGGCGGTGAGACGATACCAGTGGCTGTCAAGATAGAGGGAGAACTCGTGCAGCAGGGCTGGCTTGTAGATGGCTTCGCCCATGTCTTCCACGGTGAAGTCTTTTGCCAGCGCTTCGAGGAACTGTGCCGACGTGAGTCCGTTGAGGTCTTTCACCACACGGTTGTAGTCGAGTATGGTGAGCTGTGAGGCCTGGAAGCACACGGCCATGAAGTAGTTGTACTCTTCCTTGCCTGTGTGGCTGGGGTTCTGCTTGGCCTTTTCCGCTCCCACGAGTGCTGCTGCCGCCGAGCGGTGGTGGCCGTCGGCGATGTACAGGCTCGGCATTTTGGCGAACTCTTCGGTTATGGTCTGCATGTCGGCCTTGTCGCTTATGGTCCAGAACTGGTGGCGGAAGCCGTCGACGGGGGCTATGAAGTCGTATTCGGGCGTTGTTGCCGCATACTTGTCTATGATGGCCTGCAGGGCGGCGTTGTCAGGATAGGCGAAGAATACCGGCTCGACGTTGGCGTTGCACACCCTCACGTGCTTCATGCGGTCTTCTTCCTTGTCGCGGCGGGTCAGCTCGTGCTTCTTTATGACTCCGTTGAGATAGTCGTCGACGTAGGCTCCCACGACAAGTCCGTATTGGGTTTTGCCGTTCATCGTCTGGGCGTAGATGTAGTAGTGGTCGTCTGCGTCCTGCACGAGCCATCCTTTGTCCTGGAACTTGGCGAAGTTTTCGGCGGCTTTGTCGTACACGCGGGCGTCGTATTCGCTTGTTCCCGGCTCGAAGTCAATCTCGGGCTTTATTATGTGGTACAGGCTCTTTTCGTTGTTGCCGGCCTCTGCCCGGGCTTCTTCCGAGTTGAGCACGTCATAGGGGCGCGACTCGACTTGCTCCACAAGGTCTTTTGGGGGACGCAAGCCTTTGAATGGTTTTACGGTTGCCATGTTGCCTGAGGATTACTTGTTTACTTGGAACTTGGTGTCGCCCGTTGCGAAGAACGAGTTGATTTGCTTTGCGGCTGCAATGCCTGCATTGGTGTTGGCCTCGGCTGTCTGCGCTCCCATCTTCTTGGGTGTGCTGAAGTAGCGGCCTTCAAACTTGGCGAACTCTGCATCGGCATCCGGTTTGATGTCTGTGATGAACTTCAGGTCGGAACGCTCTGCGAGGAGGTCAATAAGCTCGGGTTCGTTGATGATTTCCTTGCGGGCTGTGTTTATCAGGATGGCACCTTTGACCATGCTGCCCACCAGAGCCTTGCCTATGCTCTGCTTGGTTTCGGGTGTGGCAGGAATGTGCAGCGACACGATGTCGCAGGTGCTGAACAGTTCGGCCTGGCTTTCCACGGCGGTAACTCCGGCACTCTCTATGGCTTCCTTGGGGCAGTAGGCATCGTAGGCGTAGACTTTCATTCCGAAGCCGGCGGCTATGCGTGCCACATTGCGGCCCACGTTGCCGAAAGCGAGCAGTCCGAGCTTCTTGCCGTAAAGCTCTGTGCCTGATTTGCCGTTGTAGAAATTGCGCACGGCGTAGACCAACAGTCCGAAGACAAGCTCTGCCACAGCGTTGGCGTTCTGTCCGGGAGTGTTTTCCACCACGACGCCCTTCTCCTTTGCATAGGCTGTGTCGATGGAGTCGTAGCCAGCTCCGGCGCGCACCACGATTTTCAGGTTCTTGGCTGCGTCAAGCACTTCGGGAGTGACCTTGTCTGAACGCACAATAAGCGCGTCGGCGTCGGCCACAGCGTCGAGCAGCTGGGCTGTCTCGGTGTATTTTTCAAGCAGAACGAGCTGGTTGCCTGCGTTTTCCACTTCTTTCTTTATTCCGTTTATGGCTTCTGCTGCAAACGGTTTTTCGGTTGCTACTAATATCTTCTTCATTTTTCTTATTGGTTTTTTTAAATTGTTGCTTTGGTGTGAACGGTTGCCTGAGGGCGGTTGCCTGAGGGCGGTTGCCTGAGGGCAGTTGCCTGAGGACGGTTGCATGAATTGTCAGGGCGCAACTGCATGAGATTTCCCGTTGTCCGTTGCGGCGGCAATCTGTGGAACTGCCCTTAAACAGAAAGACTGGAAACCGCAGCCACGGCAAGCCTTGGCCAAAGGTTTTCAGTCTTCCTTTGTATCGTTGTTGACTGCCTGATTTAAGGGCGGTTCTATAAATTACCGCCGTACAAACAATAAAATATCATGAGTCACGTTTTTGCCATCCTGCGGTCTCTTTTCGGTACAATTTGTCTGTTCGTTCAGTCGTATAGCCCGCTATACTTTTTCGCTCACAAACAAATTGTCCACGAAAATAGAACCGCAATCTGACAAAGCTAA
>CAVAQY010000109.1:0-3841 GCA_963590865.1 Bacteroidaceae bacterium
GAACTAATTTATAGAACAACCCTTTAATAGTTTCTTTGTAACTTCGCATCCTTGGCAACCATTCTGCAATAGCGAATGAGACTTGCCCATTTGCTATCGCTGAACAGTTACGTATAACAGTTATTTTTTATTTTCGCCTGTTTCCAGGCTCTGTTTCTACTCCCTACTTCCTTCCTCTCAAGGCAATCTTAGAACACAACTAAACTTGGCGTATCTTTGGCTGTTCACGATCTTTGCCTTAACTTTGCATAAGTCAGGCGACACTCGGCAACATAAGAGCAGATTAACCCCCAAAAACGAACAAACAAACGTATGAAAATAGGATTTGACGGCAAGCGGGCAGCGCAAAACCGCACGGGATTGGGCAACTACAGCCGCTTTGTGGCGCGGATAATGGCGGAGCAGATGCCCGAAAACGAGTATCGGCTCTATGTGTCCAACGAGCGGCGCACACAGTTTCTCGGCGAAATACCGGCTGTGGCGGCCATGCCGGTGACCACTCCGCAGGGTGCGTGGAGGCACTTTAGGTCGGCGTGGCGGTCGTGGGGCGTGGCAGACAGTCTGCGCCGCGACGGCATAGAACTTTATCACGGACTTAGCAACGAGCTGCCGCTGAACATCAAGTCGGCCGGATGTCGGTCTGTTGTCACAATACACGACCTCATCTTCCTGCGCAACCCGGAATACTACAAACCAGTGGACAGGTGGATATACAACCAGAAGTTTCGCCGCGCCTGCCTTGATGCCGACCGCATAGTGGCCGTAAGCGAGTTTACAAAGCGCGACATCATACGTTATTATAGTATAGATGAGGCCAAGATAGACGTGGTTTATCAGGGCTGCGACAAGGCTTTCGGCGAACCTATCGGCCGCGACAGACTCGAAGAAGTGAGGCGCAAGTATGGCTTGCCGGAGAGTTACGTGCTCTACGTGGGCAGCATAGAGGAGCGGAAGAATGTGGGACTGATTATAGAAGCCCTGCGGGTCGAGGCGGAAAGGGGACTGCCGTTTCATCTGGTGACGGTGGGCAGGTCAACGCCCTACTGCGAGAGACAGAAAGAGGAAGTGGAGCGATTGGGATTGGGCGCATACTGCCATTTCTTCCACACCGTGCCTTTTGCCGACCTGCCCTCGCTGTACCGCATGGCCTGCGTGTTCGTATATCCCTCGCGCATAGAGGGTTTCGGAATACCGTTGTTGGAAGCCATCACGAGCGGAGTGCCGGCCATAGGCTGCACCGGGTCGTGTCTGGAAGAGGCTGGCGGAGAGGACAGCATATACGTAGATCCCGATGATGCGAGCGGACTTGGCGAAAGCATTGCACGCCTGATGGCCGACAAAGCCATGCGCCAAAGCATGATTGAAAAAGGCAGGGACTATGCGCACAAGGGCTTCTCTGACGAGAAGCTGAGCCGCGACCTGATGGATGTGTACGCAAAGGCCATGGAACGCTAAGCGCACACTCTATGCACTCTAGAGTGCGGAGCACTTAGTAATGTTCAAAAAACAACTTGAGCAACTTATTTTTTGAACATTACTTAAAGCCCCCGCTTTTTGGAGAGCGAGGGGCTAAGGTTCAGTCTTTCTGCACGTCCCACTGTATGGGCACGTCCTTCAAGATGACAAGACCTGTGTCGTTGTAACTGGTGGACACGCCTAACTGTAGCCGCTGTATGGTTTTGGCGGTGCGCTTCACGTCAACAAAGGTTGCGCTGGCACTCAGCGAAATCTTCATGTACACTCCTTCCGTAACCGAATAGGGATACCAACCGTTGTATTTTACCTTGTAGGCGTTGCCGTCCTGATCTACCATGAGTCCCGGGCATTCCGTATTGCTTCCGAACTTTATGGACGTAAGGTTGGCTATCATCTTCACCTTGAACACCAGGCTCACCTCACCGTAGTTGGTGGAAGTGGTTTTGCCGTAAGCTCCCTCCAGTTGGATGTCCACTATCTTCGGCAGGGGATTGATGATGGTTCCGCCTCCTTCCACGGGTGTTTCCACTCCGGCGGCTGAGGACCCCTGCTGTGCAGCCGACGAGGAGGTTGTGGCGGTCTCGGTGGAGGTAGTGCCTGTGATGCTCTCCACACCTTTCTTCACTTTCTTCAGCAGTCCGCCGAGTCCCTGTGCCTTTGCGTCTACGGAGCAAAAGGCGAGTGCCATGAGGCACATAAACAATATTTTCTTCATAGTTCAGTCTATTTGTTTTCTTTATTCTTGTCCTTAGCCTCTTGGTCCACCTTCTTCGCGTTGGTGTATTCTTCGCAGTCGGCACGGGTTATCGTAACCTTCTTCATCGAGGCAAAACCTGCCGCATTGTAGGGCTTCACGGTGAGGTATATTTTTATCGGGACAACGGTGCCCTTGGGATAGTAGCCGCCCTCGGCCTTGAGCGTTAGAGCGTCCACGCTCACCTTGTCAGCATAAAATGCCTTGCCGTCGTTGTCAGAAACGATTGCGCCCAAGTTGCCGAAGTACACTCCGCCCTTGTCTTTAAGGTAGCTTCCCTGTTCAAGCAGTTCTACCTCGGCCACGAGAGTAACCATACCGGTGTTGCTAGCTTTGGACACGGTGAGGGGCTTTACTGTCTTTACCGGCACGTCGGAAGCCACCTCTGCGGGTATTTCCTTGCCCTCCAGCGCGTTTCCTGCCTGTTCCAGCTTCTCCTTGAACAGTTTGCCTTTGGCAATGGCTTCCTCAAACAGCTTCACGGCATCGTCCTTGCTGGCCTTGTCAACCTTGGCTTTCATTTCCTGCTCGGCATTCTCCTTTTCCATCACTATCGACGGAACCCCGCCCAACAGTCCGTCTGTTGGCAGTTTTTCTCCGCCACACGCCGCAAGCATCACGGCAATGGCTATTGTTCCAAACAGATCCTTTTTCATAAGCATTTTGTTTTTAAAGTTAATAAATTTGTTACGGCGGTAATTTATAGAACCGCAATCAACGGATGAGGGGCGTTGCGACAACCTCACCGCTTTGTGCAAAGTTAACGGCGGGGGCATAAACAAAAGTTTCAATCGGGCAAATCGTACCAATTGACGCAAATGTTTTTACCGATTGGGCTATTTTTACCGTTTGAGTACAAGGAGTTCCTGCTTTTTTATCCGTATTTTTGCAAAACAAGCGAAGACGACTCTATCACATCAGGCCACAACAACCTCAAAAGACAAACTATGGCAAACGAACTGGCTAAATCAGTAAACGACTTTTCTTTCGGCATGCTCTTCATGGCACAGCTGTTGCTCACGGCCATCATGTACCATAAGGGGCGCAGCCACAGTCTGCAACGGATGATGTTTTTCTTCATGGCCTACCTGCTGGGCATAACCGCCTTTGAGATAGTGTTCTTCTACCTGCCGCCGAAATCGCACGGCACGCTCACGTCATGGTTTACCGACATAGTGGAAATGACGGTTGTGCCCTGCGCCTACTTTATAATAGTAAGGCTCACCCACCCCAATGCCAGGCTGAGAAGCGCAATAACGGCCAACGCCCTGCTGTACGGACTGGCTTTGCTGGCCTTTGCCGTAAGCCGAAACAAGTATGTATACATGGGCACGCTCATATTCACCCTCCTTTATTCGCTCTTCATCATCGGCTACGGAGTGGTGTCGGTAAGGCGTTTCAACAAGCTTCTGGCCGACAACTTCTCCGACGACAACCTGTCGCTCTACTGGCTCAAATACATAGTGTATCTGTATATAGGGTCTGCTAATTAAATATAAGCTGCTGAATTTTAGCAAATTACCTCCAAATATATTTGTGTATTTCACTGTAAATGGCTACCTTTGGTGTTAAAATCAACAAGAAACGACATGAAATACTACTCCCAATACC
>CAVAQY010000110.1:0-3783 GCA_963590865.1 Bacteroidaceae bacterium
AAATCTTAACTAACAGGCGCACGCGCGAGCAGGGTGACGCATCGCCGAAGTCAGGAGACAATTGATCGCAATCAACAACCCCAACGGCACTTAAAGGTGGTTAGTGATTGCAATCAAGACATCCAACGACATTCAAAGGTTTGAATATTTTTTGGAAACCCGAAAGATGAAACTCATACGACACAATCTGCAAAAGGCAATACCGTTGCAGATTGTCTCCATTCTGTGGGGAACCGCGGTTATGGGCAAGAAAGGCCATAAACTTTAGTGGCGGTTATATAAAGGATAGTGATTTCCGATTTTTTGCATTATCTTTGCATAAGACAAGCTGCACTCGGGCAACTGCAAGCAAGACATTCCGCCCGTTGGATTACACAAAAAACGAAGCTTTATCTATGAATTTTGTATATCATTTGGCCTCAACCGCACTGCGTCTGCTGTCGCTTCAGCCGCTCCGCATGCTCTACCTGCTGTCTGACGGCCTATACATCATTATATATTATATCGTGCGCTACCGCCGGCCGCTCGTGCGGAAACACCTCGCCGACTGTTTCCCGGAGAAGACGGATAGCGAGCGACGCAAGATTGAAAAAGGCTTCTACGCCTGGTTTTGCGACTACATTGTGGAGACGGTAAAACTCTATACCATGGACGAGAAGCAGATGCGCCGCCGCATGACCTTCGTCAATGTAGAACAAGTGAAGGCTTCGGTGGCCAAAGGCCGATCGTGCGCAGTGTATCTGGGGCACTACTGCAACTGGGAATGGATAACCTCGCTGCCTCTGTCCATGGACAACGCTGCCGTATGCGGACAGATATATCATGCGCTTGAGAACCGCGCGTTCGACAAGATATTCCTTAGGCTGAGGGAAAAGTTCGGTGCGGTGAGCATACCCATGGCCGAAACGCTGCGCAGCATCGTGCGCTACCGTCAGGAAGGCAAGCAAGTTGTCATTGGGTTCATTGCCGACCAAGTGCCTTTCTGGAACAACATACACTACTGGACCAACTTCCTGCACCACGACACGCCAGTGCTCACAGGCACCGAGCGCATAGTGCGCAAGATGGGATTCGACGTCTACTACCTTGACGTGCGCCGCATGAAGCGCGGCTACTACCAAGCAGAGTTCAAGCTGCTCACCGACTCGCCAGCCTCGCTGCCCGAGTTTGGGGTGACGGAGCTTTACTTCCGCGCACTGGAAAAGACAATCCAGAGGCAGCCGCAGTTCTGGTTGTGGACCCACAACCGATGGAAGCGCACGCGCGAGGATTGGGAGAAAATCATTGATCCCGAAACCAAGAAGATGAAATTCATTTAAGGTTGCTGTCATGATATTCGTAAGAGACAAGGGACGCTTGTGCAACAACATCCTTCAGTATGGGCACGTGTATGCCTGGGCACGTGAGCACGGACGGCGCACTGTATCGATGCGTTTTAGCTACAAATACCAGTATTTCAAGATTTGCCACACGCGCGGCCACAACTTCCTTACATATTTGTTTGCGAAATACGCCGCTAAAGTAGGCCTGTTGCCAGTGGCCGCATTCCACAACCCCGACGGAAATCCAGAGGCAATGGCCTTGCTTGAAAGTGGAAAGAATATTGTTGTTGAGGGGTGGTACGTACGTTTCTACGACCTTTTCATCAAGTACATAGACGAGATACGCCAGCTTTTTGCTTTCGATAAAACCATCGTTGATGCAGCACAGGCCAATATGGGCGAAGCCGACGGGCAAGTCATAAGACTGGGACTGCACATACGCCGGGGAGACTACCGCACTTGGCACAATGGAAAATACTTCTTCGATGATGATGTGTATGTAGCCTACGTCCGCAATTTTGCCGCCAAGCATCCCGGAAAACGCATAGTGGCATATGTTTGTGGCAACGACCCTACGCTCAACAAAGCATATTACACAGATCATCTGTCCGGCATTGACGTACGTTTTCCACAAGGCAACCCCGGTGAAGACCTTTGTCTGCTCTCGCTATGCGACTGGCTGATAGGTCCGCCAAGCACATTCACACTCGTGGCGGCGATGTACCGCAACACTCAACTGTGCTGGATGGAGGACACAAACGCAGCCGAACTGACGTTCAAACAGTTCGACGAGCTATTCAGAAACATAAAGTGACACACCATGAACATACTTTTCTGGTCTTCGGCAAACGGTTGTCCGACCATTTACAGGCGCATCTGGCCATACACACCCTGCTCCCGCAATTGACCAAGGGCGACAGGATATGTGTAATGACCACAGCCCCGGAGTTCTATTCCGGACTTTCCAGCGTGGAGCAGGTAAAGACCGATCCAATAACCGAGCAAACTCTGGACGAATGGGAGGGACAACACCACTTCTTTTGGCGCGTGAAGATAAAGGCCATGGAGCGCATGGTCACCCTATATCCCGACGATGAGCTGCTCTACCTCGACAGCGACACGTTTCTGAAAGGCAACCTTGAGGACATAAAGGCTCTGCTCCGGCAGGGCAAAGGGCTTATGCACCTTGACGAGGGACATCCAAGCAACATGAAGACCAAGTCGCTGCGGATGTGGAACACAGTGAACGGGCGCACATATGCAGGCGTGACGATTGGCAAACAACACAACATGTGGAACGCCGGCGTGGTGGCTATGCCCAAAGGCGAGGTAGCGCAAACCGTGGCTTTGGCCTTGTCCATCTGCGACGGAATGCTCGACGACGGAGCCGAGCGCGTCGTCATCGAGCAATACTCGCTTTCGATAGCTCTACATGAAAGGCTTGGACTCGTTTCCGCCCAGCCATATATAGGCCACTACTGGGGCAACAAGGACGAATGGAACGCCTTCGCAAACGACTTTTTCCTTGCAGCCTACATGAAGGGAATTACTCTGCAAGAGGCCACCGCAGCTTTGATGCGCAAAGACCTTACGGCCATGCGTATCCATGTGCATAAGTCAAACACGCAACGCCGCCTCACCAACATAATAAAGAAACTTTTCCCCGACAAATAACCACAACTCTCCCACCCCATGATACTGCTAAAAGGCAAGGAAGGATTGCCCCACGTTGTGGGCAAAGACATACAGAATGTGTTTCAAAATCTGTTCAAACAACGTGGCAAGTGGCGGCGTGAGGTGAGCAAATACGTTGAAAAATACTACACCGACAATGCGCCCACCATTGGCGGAGCGCAGAAGACTGTGGTGTTCATGGCCGACGGACGTATGCACCACGGCGGACTGTGCGACCGTCTTAAGGGCATCGTCTCGATCTATTCGGTGTGCAAAACCATGGGACTGCGGTTCAAGATACACTTCGTTTCGCCGTTTTGCCTTGAGGAGTTTCTCGTGCCCAACGAGGTGGACTGGCGCATCAGTCCCGACGAACTTGGCTTCAACAAGGCGGAAACCATGCCCCTGTTCTGCGGCACCAACGGCACGCATGTGGAAAGACCGTTTCAACGCCGCTGGTTCGTAAAGAACTTCAAGCGCGACTTCAGCCAAATCCACGTTTACACCAACGCCGACCTTGTGGGCAAAGACAACTACGGCACGCTCTTCCGCGAGCTTTTCAGTCTCTCGCCCGAGCTTGACGCAGCGGTAAAAGCTGTAAAAAAGGTATTGCTGTCCGCTAAAAATTTTAGCAATCATAAATAATTGGGCTGAATTTCTCGCTCGAAATTCAGCCCTTTAGTTACTTTTGTTTTTGCAAATAAAAGGCAAGTAACTATGAACAAAAGTACGCATTTTATCGGACAGCCGATGTATGGTCAGCTAATAAATTTGCTCAACAGGGAAG
>CAVAQY010000111.1:0-3353 GCA_963590865.1 Bacteroidaceae bacterium
TATAAAATAACAACATTTTTAAGTGAGAAACGAAATCTTAAATGAAAGAGCCGTGACTCCTCCCGTCAAAATAGAGGACAAAGGCTTGGCAATATGGCATGAAAAGGCTAATTTTGCATAAGGCAAAGTTATTCAAGCGACTGGACTCGCTCGCCAACATCCACATTCTATGGACGACAACAAAGGGAAAATATCTGTGGTGATAAACACCTACAACGCCCAGAAGCACCTGGACAGGGTGCTGGAGGCCGTTGAGGCCTTCGACGAGGTGCTCGTATGCGACATGGAGAGCACCGATGATACCGTGGAGATAGCCAAGAGGCACGGCTGCCGCATAGTGACGTTTGAGAAAAAAGACTATGTGAGTGCGGAGCCGGCACGCACTTTTGCCATTCAGTCGGCCAGTTGCGAGTGGGTGCTTGTGGTTGACGCCGACGAACTGGTAACTCCGCAGTTACGTGACTACCTGTATAATGCTATCCAAAAGGCCGACTGTCCGCGGGGACTGTATCTTCCGCGTAAGAATTTCTTTATGGGACGTTTCATGCACAGCCGCTATCCCGACTACATACTGCGCTTCTTTGTCAAGGAAGGCACCGTTTGGCCGCCCTATGTTCACACGTTGCCCATAGTGAAGGGAACAACCGAATATATAGACAAGCGAAACAAAGACCTCGCTCTCATTCATTTGGCCGATGATTCCATACAGACGGTTGTGGCCAAAACCAACCTTTACACGGAAAACGAGATAAAGAAAAAGACCGGAAAGCGTTATGGCATGGTGGCTCTTCTGTGGCGTCCTTTCTTCCGGTTCTTCAAGGCTTATGTGCTGAAGGGCGGCTTCCGTGACGGCAAGGAAGGTTTTATTTGCGCCTGTTATGACGGTTTCTATCAGTTTGTGGCTGTAAGTAAAATATTGGAAGAGTCAAAACGCAGCAAAGAATGAACTTGACAGTCATAAAGGCCAGTTAAAGCGGGAGGACTCTGCACGTATACTACGGGTTAACAAATAAAAGCAATGTTACACAGAATAACAATAAACAAGAGTACTCTCTTTATCCTGTTGGCGTTTCTGCTCGGGATATTTTACCGTACAATCGTAGGTCTGCAAGGGGTTGACCCAACGGATTTGGGTTTTTGCAACACGTTCTATCAAGCCATCCTGCAACGTCCGGATGCCAATGTCTTCAACTTCATATACTATTTGACAGGCATAATGGGAGCCGGTTGGGAGTGGTTGTTTGGCGGCTATGGCATACTGGGGTTCAGACTTTTTGAGGCATTGACGCTTTCTGCGGCCATTTTCCTGCTCTATGCCACATTCCGCAGAGCCATGTCTGTAGGTATGGCTGTGCTCGCTATACTGATGAGTTTCCTTTTCCCCACCATAGTTATCACGTTTCACTATGACACTCTTACATATATGCTCGTGGCGGCTTCGGCATTTTGCTTGGCCAAGTCCGTTGTGTCGGGGCGCAACGTGTGGCTTGTCCTTATGGGCTTTTGTGTGGGATTGTCGTTCTTTGCACGCATTGTCAATCTCTCGATGCTTGCGGTGTTGATCGTTCCCTTTGCGTTTTGGTTTCTCTGTGAGCGCAGCGAAGTGTGGAGCAAGTCGGTTCTCCTTTTTCTTGGAGTGCTGTTGGGCTGCGCTGCGGTGTTCGCCGCAATGGCTTTGTTTGGACATTTTCGCTACTTCCGCGACGGCTTTTTCGAGGCGTTTTCAATCTTTGACGACAGTACGGGCAACCATTCTAAAGGCGAACTCATTTGGCGCTACCTCATAAGCTATAAGAATTTGCTTGTCCAACTTCCCGTTGTGCTCTCCTTTGTGTGGCTTTTGTTGCGCTTTAATCCTCGCAGTACAGTGGGTAATGCGTTGAAATGGTCGTTGGCGTTCGCCTCGTTTGCCGTACTGTCATACACAAGCCGGCCTTATCTCACGTTGCTTGCCGTATGTTTGGTGGGTATTGTCTATGGCTTGAAGCGTCGTGACGGCAAGAGTGTCAATGAACTTGTACCGCTTTATCTCTTGGCTGCGGCTTTGGTGCTGCCGTTGGGAAGCGACATCGGAGTGCAGGCCTTGTTCAACTGGTATGCAGGCATGCTCGTTTTTCCGGCTTTCAGTCTATGCCAAGGCAAGGTAAACAAGAAACTTTTCCTTTGTATATACTTCTCAATAGCCGTGACGACATTGCTGAAAACTGGCTTTAACTCCCCGTATGGTGATTGTGGAAGCCGCAAGATGGCTACGGTTCAGATAAAAGACGAAAGACTTAACGTTTTCACCGACAAGGAAAAGGCCGACAATATAGGTCGTGCAATCAAGGCAATCAACACGTTTGCCACAGGCAATCGTCTGTTGCTGCTCGCCAACCAGTATTCCGAACTTTACTATGCCACGAGGACAATGCCGTTTCTCGGCCAGACAATAACCACAGCGTATGCTGGAACGGTTTTGCAGCATCGTTTGGCTGAGCGTACTGCACACTTTGGCGAATATCCAATGGTGGGTTTCATAAAGGGACTTGGCGACGATGATGGAAAGAGTGTGGCAAATGACATCAGACGATGGATGATTGGCCGTGGCTATGAGAAAGTCTACGCCGACAATTTTATAGAGTTGTACACCACGAATATCATTCCCGACCGATAGTGCGCTGTTTTCATTCATACATGAAGCGCACAAGCCTGAACGGTTTGCCGCCAATCTTGGCCGCTATGCGCGGAAAACCACTGTTGTACATCTTGGGACTCTTCAGCAGATAGATGCTCTCGGCACCGCTGAGGGCTATCAGGTCGGCGAAACTCTTTAGGTGAAGGCTACTTTCGCCATTGCTCGACCAATCCATGTGCACCAGTTCGCCTGGCACACGATGTATATAAGGAGCATGCTGCGTGGCATAGTCGAGGAAGCGGACACTCTCTGACGTGAGCAGAATGGGCAACTTGACTTTTTGTGAACGGTAAATCTTTTCAATTTCCGCAAGGGCATTGCCCATCAATTCGTCTTGCTCTTTGGGGCTAAGCACTTCGTAATCGCCCTCGGTGAAGTCGCCCAATAACTGCTGGAAGCGGCAAGTCACTGCAATATACTTGCCTCCAATCTCCTTTTTTATATTGCTGTCCGCTAAAACTCAAAAGAGCATAAATATCCTGCCCGAAGCCTTGTAAAATGGGACTTCGGGCTTGCCTTTTCAAAAAGTAAGCCCCCTCTAATCAAACAGACTTGGTTCGGGAGGCGATTCCTTTGCCTCTTGAACCATTTTTGCCCAGTCTTTTTCGGGTTCTTCAAGAAAAGTATAGCAGTTCACGTAATACATGAGCATTAACCTTACCATTGTAGCCAATCC
>CAVAQY010000112.1:0-3338 GCA_963590865.1 Bacteroidaceae bacterium
GGTATTGGGAGTAGTATTTCATGTCGTTTCTTGTTGATTTTAACACCAAAGGTAGCCATTTACAGTGAAATACACAAATATATTTGGAGGTAATTTGCTAAAATTCAGCAGCTTATATTTAATTAGCAGACCCTACATAGCTTCATATATCCTGTCCCTTGTCGGAATATGTCAGAAACACTGTTTCCAGCATCATTCCAAACGGGAAGATTCAAGAAACGCTGTTTCCTGCATCACTCCAAACGGGAAGACGCGAGAAACGCTGTTTCCAGCATCATTCCAAACGGGAAGACGCGAGAAACACTGTTTCTACGTTCTATCCAAAGGGAGTGGGAAAGAAAACAATGTGACTGGCCTGTTCCGGCGAGAATCTATTAACGGAAACAATGTTGTCGTGACCAAGCATTCTATCTTGAATGCTGAAACGGCGTTTCCACAGTATTTATCGTCTAAATCCATCAAAACTATGAGTGAAATTGCAACTCTTAGCCTGGAACGTCTGAACAACAACCGTCATACGCAACCTCAACGGCCAGCGCAAGCAGAATCTGACGAAGTTTCAGCAACACGACATACGACGGGGTAGGGCTGTAATTGAAAACGAAAGCCCCGTAGCTTCACAGTTACGGGGCTTCAATTGTGTTAACCTAATGATAAGTAATAACGTTCTTTATATGTAGTCAGTAGTTGTTTTCCCGTTATCTCGGCAGATTGAACACCTTGGACATCTCTGCCATCTGTTCCTGTGTCATGCCTGTCGGCTCAAAACCCATGGCCTTTGAGTCGATATATATCTTTGCACTCTTCGACAACACGTCTATTTGGTCGAAGGCGTCCATCACGTCAAGTCCCTTGGCAAACACTCCGTGCTTCTCCCACATGACCACATCGTAGTCCTCAAGCTCCTTCATGGTCATTTCTGCCAGTGTGTTTGAACCCGGCAACTGGTATTTCACCATGCCCAAGCCCAGCGGACAGAATGCCTTGGTTTCGGGTATCATGCTCCAAAGGATATTGGTGAGCACGTCTTTGCCGAGGAATTTCGGGTTGTGGCTCATGGCAATAAGCTCGATAGGATGGGTGTGTACGGTTGCCTTGTATGGAGAACCGGTTTCGACGAGGCGGTTGTGTACAGCCAAGTGTGACGGCAGTTCGCTTGTGGGGTTCACTGCGTTGTCTGCGATGATGACATAGCTTGCGCAGTCGTCAAGTATACGTATTACACTGCCGTTGTCCATAGGCCAACGAGCCAAGTCGCGCATGCGCTTGCCTGTTCCTTTGCAGAAGAAGTAGCCGCCTTTCAGGTATGGCAACGTTATTCCAATCTGCTTTACTTCGCTTATCGGGGCAAGGTTGCGTATCTCGTCGTCCACAAGGTCGGTGATGTTTACTGTAATGTTGCCGCCGTTGCGCTCAGCCCATCCGTTTTGCCACAGATAACCTGCCACTTCGGCGATTTTTTCCACTTCCTTTTGTAAGGCCGGACGGCCTTCCAGTATACTGCTCATATCGTTTGTTGTTGTGATTGTTTGTCGTTGTGTATGTTGTTTCCTTACAATGCAAAGGTACGGTTTAAATGCCTGTGTGCGGCAGTATAATTTGATTTTTGGTCTGAAATAAATGGCCGTTTCCTTGATTTATGTCAATAGTTTGCAGCGTTGAGGGCAGAAAAAAGCGGAATGGAATGTGCATATCCGTTCCGCCCGTATTTCTGGAAATCCAATCTGTTCTGCCTGTATGGTTCGCCGTCAGTACTCGTCTTCGTTGAAGAGAAAATCCTCCTTGGTCGGGTAGTCGGGCCAGATGTCCTCGATGCTTTCATACACGTCGCCTTCGTCCTCAATCTCTTGCAGGTTTTCAAGCACTTCCAGTGGCGCCCCCGAACGGATTGCGTAGTCAATCAGTTCGTCTTTGGTGGCTGGCCATGGCGCGTCTTCCAGCTTTGAAGCTAATTCAAGTGTCCAATACATAGTAGTTTAATTTTATATTGTGGCCGCAAAAGTAATACATTTATTCTTATTCACAAGGTTTGCACCAAGTTTTTTCCTCCTGCTTGTCCATGAAATTGAGTTTTTTTGCTAAAACGAACAGATAGTCCGACAGTCGGTTGACATAGCGCATGATGTCTTCGCCCACGGTTTCCGTCTCTGCCAGATCTGCTATGCGCCGTTCGGCTCTGCGGCACACGGTGCGGCACACATGGGCTGTAGCCGCCTTGGTGGTGCCTCCCGGCAAAACGAAACCCAGTTTCTCGGGAAGTTCCGCCAGTATGCTGTCAATCTCTTTCTCAAGTGTTTCCGTTTCTCCCTCCGGCAGTTTTCCCGAAGGGTAGAGCGGTGTTTGCGACTGGTCGGTGGCCAGATGTGTGCAAACGTAGAACAGATTGTTCTGTATGTTCTGCACAAACTCCTTTTCATGTCCCTCGCCGAGCGTTGCCGCAAGCAGTCCCAAGTGGGAGCTAAGCTCGTCCACGGTGCCGTAAGCCTCCAGCCGCACGGAGTTCTTCCGTATCTTCACGCCACCCACGAGGCTCGTCGTTCCTTTGTCGCCCATCCGGGTGTAAACTTTGGTTATGTGTTTCATTGTAGTTAAGGTTGGTTCTGTTGAAGTAAGAGTCAAAAGTTTATTGTGTAGTTCTCCTTGTAACGCTTCTTGTCGAAGAACACTATGCCGGCGTAATACAGGTCGAACGTGACTCCTGTGCGTTCGTCTTTCTCCGCCTTGCGCCAAAGCCTCCGTTCCTTGCGTCCGCGCTTTATGCCCTCAAGCACAAGCACCGACTGCTGTCCGGCATGCTCTATGGCCTCTTCGTAAGCCTGTTCGCAGTCGCCGCAGAGCCTTATCCGCATCAGATCGGCCACTTCCTTGCTTTCAAACGAACTGTTTATCCGTGACTGGCTGCACCCTTTTGCCATATAGACAGTACTCGGTGCGTGCTCGTTCTCGCCGAAATTCACGACATTTTCGGGCTTCCGGCTGTCGGCCAGACGGTAATACAGTCTGCACAACTTTCGTTCAATCCCTTTCGTTTCGGGCATTTCGCCGTCAAGAAGAGTATAGTCTGGATGGTGCGTGTGGCAGTTTATGACCTCTCGGACAAACCTGAAGTCGGAAGGAGACTGCACTCCGAAGCCCTGGCAGCGGTGTATGCGGCTCAGCCAGACGAGCCATCTGAATATTCTTGTCACGTGGTATATAACGCATCCGACTGCGCAAATATTGTGCCTTCCATGCCCCATTGCGCATAGGGCGCGGAGCCTTCGCCGTTCCATTGGCTTTGTTCGGGTCAGCGGATATCCTCGGTTGGTGACACCCGTAATCAGGAATAAAGTGTAGCT
>CAVAQY010000113.1:0-3063 GCA_963590865.1 Bacteroidaceae bacterium
CTTTTCAGGCTTACAAAACTTTATGCGTAATCCCCCATGTTTGTCGGGTGAGCCGGACTTTACGCATTGTTGCCTTCGCAAAAAGGTATAAAAACTGCTCGTTTTCAGATTATATTTCATACATTTGCAGGACTAAAAAACGTTATTTTTATATGGAATACAAGGAGACAGCCATAAAGGGCGTATATGTAATAGAACCGCGTGTGTTCAATGACGCACGTGGATACTTCTTTGAGGCATGGAAAAAGGACGAGTTTGAGCAGAACATCGGCAAGATTGAGTTCGTCCAGGACAATGAGTCGAAATCGAGTTACGGTGTTCTGCGCGGTCTGCACTACCAGAAAGGGGAGTTTTCCCAGGCCAAGCTGGTGCGCGTGATAAAGGGCAAAGTGTATGATGTGGCCGTTGACCTGCGCAAGAGCAGCCCTACGTTCGGCAAGTACGTAGGCGTAGAACTGAGCGAAGACAACAAACGGCAATTCTTCATTCCGCGCGGTTTTGCCCACGGCTTCGTTGTGTTGAGCGAAGAGGCCATATTTACATACAAGGTGGACAACGTCTATGCACCACAGCACGAGGCGAGCATACGTTTCGACGATGCCAGTCTTGGTATAGAATGGCCTGTTGACTCCAAAGATGTACTTACGAGCGAGAAAGACCTCAAGGGGTGCTCACTCGAAGAAGCCGAGGTGTTCGACAATCTGTAACCCGGTGGAACGGAAAGTCTGGAGACGGCTCCGTAAACGATAACGAACAGCATATTGAAACGATGAACATAGCCATTGTAGGAACAGGATATGTAGGTCTAGTGTCGGGCACATGCTTTGCCGATACTGGAGCGGTAGTGACGTGTGTCGATGTTGACGCAGCCAAGATAGAACGGCTCAAGAGGGGCGAGATTCCTATCTACGAGCCGGGATTGGACGAGTTGGTAGTGAAGAACGTGAAGGCAGGAAGGCTGAAATTCACCACCGACCTCGCCGAAGTGCTCAACGAGCAGGAGATAGTGTTCTCCGCTGTGGGCACTCCTCCAGACGAAGACGGCAGTGCAGACCTAAAATACGTGCTGCAAGTGGCTAAAACTATTGGAGAAAACCTCAACCGCTACATTGTGGTTGTGACCAAAAGTACCGTTCCCGTAGGCACTGCCCGCAAGGTAAGGCACACCATTCAAGCAGAACTTGACCACCGTGGAGTTGACATCCGTTTCGACGTGGCCAGCAACCCGGAGTTTCTCAAGGAGGGAAACGCCATCAAGGACTTCATGTCTCCAGACCGAGTGGTGGTAGGTGTGGAAAGCGAGCAGGCAAAGAAGGTACTCACAAAGTTGTACAAGCCTTTCCTGCTGAACAATTTCCGTGTGATTTTCATGGACATACCGTCGGCAGAGATGACCAAATATGCCGCCAACTCCATGCTCGCCACACGCATTTCGTTTATGAACGACATAGCCAACCTGTGCGAAAAAGTGGGTGCCGATGTGAACATGGTCAGGGCAGGCATCGGATCAGACACCCGCATCGGGCGCAAGTTCCTGTATGCCGGTTGCGGCTACGGCGGTTCATGTTTCCCCAAAGACGTGAAAGCACTCATAAAGACGGCAGACGACAACGGCTATTCAATGGAAGTATTGAAGGCCGTGGAGCGTGTGAACGAGAAACAGAAAGGCATACTGTTTGAAAAGCTGTGCAGGATTTACCCCAAAGAGAGACTTAAAGGCAAGACAATAGCCCTGTGGGGACTGTCGTTCAAGCCTGAAACCGATGACATGAGGGAAAGCACCGCACTGGTCATGGTCCATCTTCTCTTGGAAGCAGGTTGCACCGTGCGTGTCTATGACCCTGTGGCTATGGACGAATGCCGCCGCCGCATAGGTGACACAGTCACTTACTGCAACGACATGTACGACGCAGTTCTCAATGCCGATGCCCTGCTGCTGCTGACCGAATGGAAAGAGTTCCGTTTGCCAACATGGGGAGTAATAAAGAAAGCCATGTCGCATCCGATAGTCATTGACGGACGCAACATTTTCGATGCCGACGAGCTGAAAGAAGACGGCTTTGAGTATCACTGCATCGGCAAATGATTACCACTTTATCCAACCAATGAACACCTCTGTACCGGCCAATGAGCCGCATTATGCCATGAAGAAATCCACACCGAACCAATGTGTATTGTGGGTAATGCTGGGCTTTGTCATATTTCTGTTTGCCTCTTGTAAAGGCAAAAGCGGAGATGCGACTGACACTACCGAGGGCAAAGAGGCAAAGAAATCGTTGCAAGGCATTTGGGTAGACGGCGACACGGGCGACGTTACCTTCAAGATTGACGGCGACAGCATACTCTATCCCGACTCCACAAGCCAGTCGGCACCGTTCAAGATTATGGGAGACACGCTCGTTATCGGTAACAACGGCAAGTATCCGATAGTGAAACGCTCCTCCCAAATGCTGTGGTTTGAAAATCCCAACGGCGATGTGGTTAAACTCAACAAAAGCAATGACCCCGACGATGCGCTTGTCTTTACGCGCGAAAACAAACGTGCCGTGACCACAACCGCTGAAGTTGTGAAGAAAGACACCGTGGTTATGTATGCCGGGGAACGCTACCACTGCTATATTGTGACCAACCCGACACGGTACAAGGTGGTGAACACAACCTACAACTCCGACGGTGTGGCCATTGACAAAGTGTATTACGACAACATAATGCACATCAGCATCTACAAAGGCAGCGAAAAACTGTATTCCAGGGATATCAACAAACGGATGTTCTCAAGGTTTGTTCCCAAGCAAATCCTTTCGCAATCCATCCTTACCGGTATGGAGTTTACCAAAGTAGATAGCCGCGGCTTCCATTTCAACACCACTATCTGCATCCCTGACGATGCCAGTTGCTATATGCTTGACACATATGTGTCGCTGAAAGGGCAGCTTGCTATGGAACTGATAGAGTACTAAGTAAGAGGACAAGTGCTTTTGCGGGAAAAACCGCAAAAACGATAAAGAAATATTGCTGTCCGCTAAAACTTTTTGAACCCGCAAAAGATAGGGCTGGATTCCT
>CAVAQY010000114.1:0-2816 GCA_963590865.1 Bacteroidaceae bacterium
AGAGCGGAAAACGGGACTCGAACCCGCGACCCCGACCTTGGCAAGGTCGTGCTCTACCAACTGAGCTATTTCCGCCTAAATCCCTTTTGACAGGAGCATTTCGCTTAATGCGGTGCAAAGGTATGGCTTTTTTCTGAAACTGCAAACATTTCCCAATGTTTTTCTGCAAAAAAATCTGCGCAAGGCCAAAAATCCGCTCAATCCATCCGTTCTTTATAGTCTTCATAGGCGTATGTCCTGAGGATTTCCAGCTGTCCGTTTTCATGCAGCAAGCCTATGGAGGGATGCTGAATGCCGTTGAACATGGTGGTCTTGACGGTAGTGTAGTGTATCATGTCCTCAAAGACGATGGTGTCGCCTATGTGAAGAGGGCCTTTGAAACGCCACGATCCCATGAAGTCGCCCGAAAGGCAACTGTTGCCGCCTATGCGGTAGGTACACGGCATGGTGGCTTCTTCCATGGGACGTATCTCCGCTCCGCGCACTTCCGGCTGATAAGGCATTTCCAGACAGTCGGGCATATGACAGGTGAAGCTGGCGTTGATTATGGCGGTCTTTATGCCTTTGTCTTCCACGATGTCCACCACTTTCGTCACGAGTGTGCCAGTTTGCCAGGCAAATGCGCTGCCGGGTTCGAGTATTATGTGCAGGTTGGGGTATCTTTCATGTACTCCTTTCAGAATGTCCACCAACAAGTCCACATCGTAGTCGGCTCTCGTCATAAGGTGTCCGCCGCCGAAATTTATCCATTTCAGCTGGCTGAACCAGCGTCCGAACTTGTTTTCTATATGCGCGAGTGTACGCTGAAACACGTCTGCTCCGCTTTCGCAATGGCAATGGCAATGGAACCCGTCTATGCCTTGCGGAAGTGTGTCGGGCAGTTTGTCGGCCGTGACTCCGAAGCGTGTGCCCGGGGCACACGGGTTGTAAAGCATTGTGCCCACTTCCGAATACTCCGGATTTACTCTCAGCCCACACGACAGTCCGGGATTGGCTGCTTTGGCCTTGGCGTAAAGTCCGCTGAACTGCGACAGGGAGTTGAACGTGAGGTGGCTTGAGCACCGTGCGATGGCTGAAATTTCCTCTTCCGTGTACGCTGGGGAAAAGGTGTGTGCAGGCGACCCGAACTCCTTTGCAGCCAAGAGAGCCTCGTTGAGCGAGCTTGCCGTTGTGGCTTTGATGTATTCCCTGAACAGCGGAAATGTTTTCCAGAGGGCAAAAGCCTTGAAGGCGAGTATTATTTCCACGTCAGCCCGGTTGGCCACACCGGCTATGATCTGCAGATTGCGGCGCAGGAGCCGTTCCTCTGCTATATAAATAGGTGTAGCGACGTTGTTGAGGGCCTTGTTTCCGTTTTCCGTCATGGGTTTGATTGTGGTGATGAAAAGAATTCCGCCTCGGGTCAGATTTTGAGGCTCTTCATTAACTCGCTCATCTTCTGTAGAGTGGATATGCGTGTGGGCACGAGGGGCAAGCGAAGCACGTTTTCAATCATGCCCATCTCATGGAGCATGGCCTTGACACCGGCCGGGTTGCCGTCCACGAAAAGCAGACTGAACAGGTCGGTGAACTTATGGTGTATTTTCCTTGCAGCCTCATATTCGCCGTTGAACTCCAGTCTGATCATCTTGGAAAATTCCTTTGGCAGGGCGTTGCCTATCACGCTTATCACTCCCACGGCTCCGCACGACACCATAGGGAATGTCAGGGCGTCGTCACCGCTCAACACATCAAAGTCGTTGGGCTTGTTCTTTATTATCTCGTCAACCTGTTCGAGACTGCCACAAGCTTCCTTTATAGCAACTATGTTGGCGCAGTCGCGAGCCAGGCGCACCGTTGTCGCAGCCTGAAGGTTCACTCCCGTGCGTCCGGGCACATTGTAGAGCACCACCGGGAGCCGGCTTGCCTCGGCTATGGCCTTGAAGTGGCGGTACAGTCCCTCCTGAGAGGGTTTGTTGTAGTACGGGCAAACGCTCAGTATGCCGTCAACACCCTTGAAGTCACGGTTTTTCAGTTCCTCGACAACTGCCGATGTGTTGTTGCCGCCGCAGCCCATCAGTATCGGCACGCGGCCCCTGACAGTAGCCACTATCGTGTCTTTTATCTCTTGCTTTTCGCTTTCCGAAAGACATGGAGTCTCGCCGGTTGTGGCAAGTATACAGAAGAAGTCGGCTCCGTTGGCCAGCTGATATTCCACCAGACGCACCAATGCGCGGTAGTCTACCGAACCGTCTTCGCAAAAAGGTGTAATCAAGGCAATGCCTAAGCCCTTGAAAATATTATGCACCATAATAAAAGTATGTATGTGATTGCTTTTGAACTACAAAATTACGCAATTTTGTTTGAAAAAGTAACACTTAGCCACCTTTTCTTCCCTTTTTAGCGTTATTGTCGGAGACAGACGCGCTCTGTCCTTGTGGCAAACAGACGCATCCCCATCTACCGGAAAAACAAATGCGAAGCCTCTTTCTACGAAGCTTCGCATTTGTTTTTATTATCTTTTTATATTGAGGCTATCTAATGTAACTGTTCAGCGGTAGGTGCATGACAATGCATCAACCCCCAAACAAGGCTTGAATTGCATTGAAAGGTGTCTTGTTGTGTTTCTTGGCCATCTCAACAATCGAATGCAGCTCGAAGAAAACATCTGGAGATGGCTGCTGAGAAAACCACGAGAAGCCATTGTGTGATTTTGCATTTACCTAATAGAAATTGTGTCTTTGTCCAACTGAAAGTTCCGTTCCGTACTACGGAACGCACATTCCGTTGTTCGGAACGCACGTTCCAAACAACGGAACGGAGATTTCTCATAAGAG
>CAVAQY010000115.1:0-2790 GCA_963590865.1 Bacteroidaceae bacterium
TCAGCGCAAAGTTCAGGAACCGCTGCTTCACCAGCATGTTCCTGTTGCCCTGCATGATCGCGCTCTCCGCCATCGCCTCCATGTTCGCCAGCGGGTCGTCGGCCTTGCTCTTGCGACCCTTCGCCGTCTTGATGGGCGAGTTGAAAGCGCTGCGCTTGTCCGACAGATAGGCGTACGCCTCACCGCTCGTCTTGTCGTCGAAGCCGCGCAGAGGGATGTAGTTCTTGTACATCCCCCTGATGTCGTTATACACATCGCGGCTTATCAGTCCGCTCTCGTACGTCTTCAGCAGCGTCGCCTTGTTCACCGCGTCCACACCGTCCCACAAACCGTTGATGTGGTCTATGTCATGCATGTGCTCGTAGTCCCACACCATGCGCCGCGCCTCGGCTTCAGCGTCAGCCACGTTGTCCGTGCCCGTCAGTGCCGTCAGTCCGGCATAGTCGCTATCCCGGTTCTCAAGGTACAGCTCCTGCTCGCGGTCGTCCCTGCGCTGCCGCACGTCGTCCAGCGCATCCTGTGCGTCCTGATCAGCCGGGTCTTTCGCCGCCTTGCGCTCCGCCGCACGCAGCTCCGCACCGAACTCACCGTCCGCCTGTTTCTGCGCCGCCCGGCGTGCCATCACGTCGTTGCGCTCCAGTCCGTGCTTCGCCATCATGTAGTCCGTCAGCGCCGCACGCTCGTCTGCGGTCTTGGCGAGCTTCGCCACCTCCTCAAGCATCGGCTTAAAGAGTCTCCGGGCAAACTCCTCAGTCTCCGCTTGGTTCTTCGACGACAGACGGTTCTCGCCAAGGTAGGCGTTCTCGTACCCCGCCACATCCTCCATCATGCCAGTATAGGTGCCGCCCTCGGCTTTCAGTATGGCATCCATAGCCTCCTTCAGTCCCAGCATGCTGTCCTGCAAAGCCTCCTGCATCTGGTACATACCGCGGCTCACACGCCGCTCATACACGTCGCGCGCCAACGCCTTCTCATAATCCACGCTGTCGCCGTCGCGGAACATGATGTCATCGTCTTCAACTTTTTCATCATAAACCGTTGGATTTTCAAAGTTTTCGACTATCTTTGCCGCAGAAGAAAGCTCTGCGTTGTCTGAGGCTTCCGCGATTGGTGCGGAGAGGTGCAGATAACTCAGGGCTTTCTTTTTATCTACATACCTCATATAGCCTTTGTTTATCCAAGCGGCTACACTATGTCCTCTTTTTCCGAATACACTGCTCACAATATCAAAGTCAGCCTCTATCCCTTTTCCCAAATCAATAGTGACAAGGAAGTTTCCGTCAGCAGTTTTCAATTCTGTCAACACAGAACGGTTGCCGTCTTTTCCCAAATTGTCAAATACAGCAATAGGATTTGCTACAGCCTTTGGCAAATCATGCAACTCATCAATGGTGAAACCATGCTTCTTCATTTTCTTTGCAACCTTACTGCCATGAAGCCGTATAGGTTTGTCTGCCACTCCTGCTGACAATAATTTTTCAGATGGGTTTCCCAAGTTGAAATTTATCGTGTCCGCATTATCCAACGTGAATTTCGCAAGCTGCCCATTGAACCGCCCGTTCACCCTGTCAAGCTCCTCGCGGATTGCGCCGTCGCCGAGCATAGCCCTGTCAAACCCTGTCTTTCTCCGCATCACCTCCGTATCGGCCGCGTCGAACACCGTAGGCCGTCCGCCGTTCTTCTTGCGCTTGTACGCTTCATGCAGCACAAATGCCCAGTCCCTGTCGCCCCACTTCCGCTTGCCGGGGATTTTCAATCCCTCCAACAATCGTGCAAGTGCCTTCTGAAGCATCGCCTTCAACTTCCCCCAGAACGTCAGTTCCTCGGCACTCATCTTCTCAAAGCCGCTCTCACCGATGCGCCCTGCAAGGTCGGCTCCGTACTCCTCCGTGGCATCACGCTTGAACTGCTCGCGCTTCTTGCTTGCCTCCACGTGGGCTTCTGCCATATCCGCATAGTAATGTGCGTTGGCATCCTCGCCCTTGGCCTCATGCTCCCTGCGCTTCTTCTCACGGAGTCGCTCCACCTCGGCATCGTACATCTTCTGCGCCATGCGGTCAATGGTATTCCGTATGCCCTCGTTTGACACACGGTACAACTCATCGAGCGCATTATTCAGTTTCTCCTCCTCGGGGAACAACACACGCAGTCCGTCATGCCCCACAACCTCATGCACAAACGTGTTCTCCACGTCCGCCAAATTAGCATTGTTAGGCACAACGATAGTCACCTCACCCGTCATGGGATTAAAACTTCCCTTCATTCTGCGCTGTCTTGCGCTCGGCAAAGACGCAACCTCTTCATCAGTGCGGATGATCCTCACAGGTGTATGCAGCCGTTCCGCCAACTCGTTCACACGGTCGGCCATGGCGTTCTCCATCGCCTCCTTGGGTTCGCCTACCCACTTGCCGGCCATCTTCGCATTGATGCGCTTGATGTCCTCGTTGCTGACAAACGGCACATTGCCCTCGCGTCCGGGAATGACATCGCGGCTCTCCCAGTTCTGCTCATCGAGTGCAAGGCTCTCTTCGGGCGAGAGTTCCTTGCCGTCCAACTCAAAGCGGTAGCCCATCTTCTCCAACTCCCTGCGCACCTGCGGCACAAAGCGGTTGTAGTCCCTGTGGCTCTTCAGCGCCTCACGCTTGCCGGGGTTCTTCTTCCAGTACTCGTCAATGAGTTTGGCTTCCTCCTCACGCGTGAGCACCTTGTCTATCTTGCTCCAACGTGATAGATAGAGCGTGCGGCCGTTGTTCCACTGGTGTGCACCTGTGGGCAACAGGGCATAGTCAG
>CAVAQY010000116.1:0-2630 GCA_963590865.1 Bacteroidaceae bacterium
CCATATCTTTGATAGAGCCACCGTCCATGAGTCCGCCCGGAGAATATATCTCAAGTCTGTCGTCATACATGTCGATATGCACTTCGCTCCCAAGTTCCAGATAATTTCGGTGTATGAGAGCGTTGACCAATCCTTCCTCGACGGCACGCTCTGGATACTCGGGATATTCAAGGCGGCGGTCGGCAGTCTTGCGCCATGCCTTCTTAGAATTGCGGCGCACAAACTCCATTCCAGATTGAAGGAGTGTGACCAAACTGCCGCTATACTCTTCGTCGTCCAATGCCTCCATTACTCCGTTTGCCTTGTCCAGTCCATTCCAGCGTGTGCAGAACAAACGAGAGTGACGCACAGGCGAATAGTCAGCAAGAAGGGCACCAGCATTGGTCAGTTCCCCCTTCTCATTGATGATACCAAACGACTCGTAGTCGCTCTCTTCAAAAGAGCGATTCGTACGCTTGAAGTAAGTGGCGCGCAGCACAGTGAATGCCATGTCCTCAAATCGCCAACGAGACGCAAAGCTGTCATACGACATATTTGAACCTTTCAGTACAAGTTCCTTATGCTTCGACATACTGGCCACCACGCTCTCGTTGCCTACCCGTACAAATGCCAGCATCTGACCGTCGCCTATGTAATAATAAGGAGTTTGGCCTCCAGGCATAACGTCCAACACGACAAACTCTTTACCACCACATTCGGCAAACGACAGTTTGAAGTCAGGTATAGGGTCTATATGCGTTTTAATGGCTTCGCTAATCTTTTCTGCGTCGCCCTTGGCATCCGCAAGTCCGACCAACGTATCATCATCGGCAATGCCCCATATAAGTTTTCCGCCAATACCATTGGCAAAGGCACTCACGCTCTTGCACCAGCTCTTCGGCCTTTTCACCTCAAGTGTCAACTTCTTGTCGTATTCCGTTGCTTCGCCTATCAGTTGGCGAATATCAAGTTCATTCATCTGTCCGCTATATGAGTTCATATTCTATTTCATTTTCGGTTAAAACTTTTGGCACATACAGTCGCCAACGATTTACAAACGTGTCAGACTCGTCATTATTGGTAAGCCATTTCACACTCTTTGTTCCTTTCTCACGGCAAAGCTCCAGAAACGAATCGGAGATGTTGGTCCGCTCTTTTATACGTTCCAGCAAATATCCCGTCTTTTGGTAGAGGAAAGCCTTGTCAAAACCTTCAAGGTAGTTCGTCAGTTTTTCCTCATTAAGCATCACTATGCTTTCCATGCAATGTAGCAACTCCTCTATGCCACCGGCACGGTCAATGCGGTCGAAGCAGTCCAACAATGTCCGTTCCATATCTGTGACACGGACAAAAGGGTTTCCTTTTGGTGTCATTATCCCTCCTATGTCATTTGCTGTTTGCCGACAATAGATATAGTCCGCATCGTCAAAACCAAACGGATTGAACCGTGACAGACTTGACACGAACACCACGTTGAACGGTTGGTGCGCCAAGCCATAAAACTCCAAAGCCGTATGGTAGCTGATGTATGAAGATTCGGACAAATGACTGCCTATCTCATACTTGTTGCACACGGGCTTTCCCGTAGCCAAATCCACCATGCAATAGAGATTCCTGCGAACTTGCATAACCCATCCTTGCTGTGTCCAACGTTGCAGTTGCTTCGATACCAGCAAGGGATTGCTCTCCTTTATGGCACAGGCAAGTTCACGCAAAGTGAATATGCGAAGTCGGTATGCTAAGCCTAATTTATCTGTCATTGTTTCTATTTTGGCGCAAAGATAACAAATCTCTGACAAATACGTGCGAGATAAGAAAGTTTGTGACGTATATTTACGATTATTTGCGCGTTGAAGCTACTCTCAAGGCATAAAGGCATCCTCAGTGGTTAGATTAGAATTGAAAAACGGCATCCGTCACTCTATCTACTCTTCTTATTTCTATCATGACCGCCTTATGATATCCTTATGACAAGAGCCATAACCGAAACAAAATGATAATGAATTTCTGCGCTACCACAGTTGTATATCAGCAATTTGCGCTTATGACAATGATGTTTCGTTTATGCATTCTTGGGTGATGCCATTCACCCTAAAATCAGTATTCGGAATCGGGCTTACTTTGCAGCAGAAATTCAAATACACAACGCATATGACCAACGAAACAATTACTCCTATTACATTCGAGGAAATGCCCAAGGCAATGTACTTGATGATGCAGAAGTTGGACGAATTGACCAGCAAGGTTGACCTTTTGAAAAGCAATGCCGCCCCGAAGCCCCAAGACGAGTGGATGAACCTGAAAGAACTTTGTGCATACCTGCCAAATCATCCGGCAGAGCAGACGGTCTACGGATGGACGAGTACGCACCAGATACCTTATCACAAGCGTGGCAAACGCATCATGTTTCTCAAGTCGGAGATTGATGCATGGTTGAATGACGGCAAGGTAAAGTCGCAAGCGGAACTGGCACAAGAGGCTGCCCGTTACATCAGTTCAAAACGTAAACCGTTGTTCTGATGGAAGCACTTGCATTATGCAACAGTATCCGCAAGGAGTTTGAGGGTATCGACGAAAGTAGGATACCTCTCGATGCCTTGCCGGAGAAGATGCAGGACATGGTACTTGCCTTGCATCGCGAAGAGAACTAT
>CAVAQY010000117.1:0-2563 GCA_963590865.1 Bacteroidaceae bacterium
GCAACTCTCTCCGCTCGCCTGTCTCTGCATCGGTAAACGCCATAGGCGAACCGAGCGCATCGTCCTCAAACGCCTGCACGTTGCGGTACACTGGCACAAGTTCGCTGTCGGGCAATGCCTCCAGTTCCTGCGCCTTTGGATCATCGTCCTCAAGCAAGCGGAACTTCACGCCCTCGTCTGCAACATTCTCGGCGGAAACTTTGGGGTTTACAAAATCTTTGACTACCTTTGTCGCAGTATCAAGGACTTGCTTGTCTATTTCCTGCTGAACCGGTTGTGACGCTGAGGAGAGATAAGCGAGTCCTTTTTCTTTATCTACCCATTTCAGCGTCTTGTTTTTGGCAATCGGCTCTACAATGTTTTTGAATTCTCTACCATGAAACGAGCGCACATCATTCACTTCAAGATATTCCGCGCCTTGCTGTATCTGTCGTTTCAACTCAATAGCCACACATACGTTTTTGCCGTTGCGGTCTCTCATGTCTGTAAGCACTCCTATGGTGTCCTCGCTACGTTGGAACACGAAGATTGGCGATGACAAATGCTGCGGCATATTCATAATGGAAGAGACATCTACCTCATGTTTCTTCTCTGAACCTTTCTTTATTACGCGCTGACGCATGACAATAGGCAGGTCAGGCAGAAACGCACGCATCACACCCTGTGGCTTGCCAAGGCGCAGCATCTCGTTCTTGTCCATCTCCCCATGCTGATAACGGATGAGGTCATTATTGAAACGCTCGTTGGCGGTTCGCAGTTCATCCTTTCCTTCGGCATCAGACAACGTGCGGCTTCCCATATGGCTCTCGCCACCCTCACCGAACAGGAATATCTGGTCCTCCCTCGACACGTCCTCCGTCTCCGCTGCAAGGCTCGCCCTGCGCTGCTCGTCCGTCATACCCATACGCTTCTGCACGTTGCGGCTCTCAACCTCACCGGCAAGAGCACGGTACAGCTCGGCGTCCGATTTATCCTTCAAGGCGGAAGTAAGTTTATTGACTTCTTCCAAGGCATCCATGTTGCCCTCGGGGATTTCATCCTTGTACTCGTCCCCAAGACGTTTCAGTTCCTTGATAGCCTCGTCCACGTGATAGCCGCTCTCTGCTATCTCCCGGGCGGTCATGTCGGCAGGGTATTCGTTTACCAACTTCGACCCTTCCTCGTTGTCCAGCTCGTTCATGGCATCCCAATAGTACTCATATGCCTTGTCCTTGAAAAACTGCTGGTCGCTCTTCATGAACGTCTTGTAAGCACCAAGGCGTGCGGCAAGCAGGTGCAATGCCGCATACCTCTTCAATTGCTGCTTGGCATAGTCGGAAGCATCCTGCTCTTCATCTATGATACTCTGGATCTGCGAACGCACACTTTCCACGTTTCCACCCCGTGCAAACCCCTCAATACGCTGGATGGCGTGCTGAATCTCGTGGGCAAGTGTATCGCGATACGACAAATCCGAGTTACCGTTAATGAAAATGGTGCTTTCCTTCTGCGAATACATACCTTTCCAACCCAAGGACGGATTGTAGACAAAATCCACCTTCACTTGCTTCAGTTCGGGATAAGCCTTGTACAGTTCATCGTTGGGCGCATAGTCGTCAAGGTATTTTACGTCACTCTCCTTATAGGTCTTGTACAGATCGTCACTCTCCTTGCACAATTCGTCGAAGCGCGCCATCTCCTCGGTGCTCAATGGCTCCCCGTCAAAGATTCTGTCCGACAGTTCCTCAAGCTCCTTCGCCCAAGGCTGACGGTCAAGAATCTTGCTCCAGTTGGCATCGCCGGACACATTGAAATCAATGTCGGGTATCTCATACCGCCACTTGCCGTCAGCGCCGCGCTCCCAGCCCGTAGCCATCTTGATGGCCCTGGCGTCCTTTTTCGCCTCCTCCATCTCTCGTGCCACGCCCAGGTTGTCAAGCCGTGTCGTCACCTCCTCGGCTCTGTCAGCCGCCGCCGCACCTCTCTCGCCTACAAACTGGAAGCGGATGTCGTTGTTCTTTGCGTCAAACGTCCCCACATTCTCCGTAGCACTCTTGATTTGGTTGGGAGAAAATGCAACGATTTCGACAATACCATCCTTCGCAAGTCCTCTATTCAAATACGGATTCTTCTTGATTTCCTCATTTGCATACGCAATAGTCCCGTCATATTGCTTGATACTACCATTTTTTACGGCAGGTTCTATCGTTTTTCTTTCTCCTTGCCCCCTCATTTCTATAAGAGGGTGGCGCATATTTAAGAAACAAGGCATCTCATTCCCATAATATTGGGATGTGCTGCGATTGGTCGTAAAAAAGAATCCACGCAAACCGTCTCTACGTTTTCTTATCCTCCGCCTGTCAAACGCTGTAAACTCGTTACCCGTCCCGTGGTACACCACCAACGGTTCACCGTTCTCATCCACAACTTTCGACGAATTTGTTTGCAGGATAGAAATAAGTCTTTTATCTTTGTACACAGAATTAGGCAGATTGCCGTCTATACCAGCTTTTTGTATTGTTGGAACTGTAGACAGCAGCTTGCCTTTTTCTATGTCCGTAAGGCGGTGGTCATAGTATCTCGT
>CAVAQY010000118.1:0-2556 GCA_963590865.1 Bacteroidaceae bacterium
CTAATAGCCAACCTTCTTCTGATGGTCATACAAAAACGCATCAAACGCCCCTGGAGTTTCTCAGGATTGGCTACAATGGTAAGGTTAATGCTCATGTATTACGTGAACTGCTATACTTTTCTTGAAGAACCCGAAAAAGACTGGGCAAAAATGGTTCAAGAGGCAAAGGAATCGCCTCCCGAACCAAGTCTGTTTGATTAGAGGGGGCTTACTTTTTGAAAAGGCAAGCCCGAAGTCCCATTATACAAGGCTTCGGGCAGGATATTTATGCTCTTTTGAGTTTTAGCGGACAGAAATAATCTTCAAATGTATGCACTACCGCTGTCCGAAGTCAGTACTTTCTGAAATACAGGCGCAGTGCAGGGGTTTCAAGCACCATGTTGTCGCTGTTGAGAGACTTTACGGCGAAGTGTTCTTCAAGTTTGTTTATGCCGAGCGGAGCAAGCTGTGCCACGTCTGTCACTTTTATGTCCGAGGAGTCGCGGGCATTAACGTAAGGGTCGGACAGAAACAACGAGTCGCCTGTGTGGTTGAACCGCAGAAGTATTCTTGCGTCATTGTTTCTTGCCTCAAGCAGCCTTACCTGTACCGCCCAGAACACGTGACTGCTGCGCATGTCTACCGAAGTGCCGGTAGCAAGGGAATCGAGTGAACGCAGTTGCCACAGGCCGTCAAGATGGCCGTTGTTGGATGTTTCCAGTGTGCATGAGCCGAGCATTGCGGCCAGTATGGTGGAGTAAAAAAATCTTTTCATTTTCTTTTCCTTTTCAGATTGAGCAGTCCCTGTTTAGCTATTGTTATCTGCAGTCCATAGTTGTTGCCGTGAATGGTTCCCAAGTCCATGCCGTAGGCGGCCTTTATGCTCCAGCCCTTAGCCTTGGAGTCGTCGGGAAACGTGTAGACGGCTTCGGCCATCATGCTCAAGCTGTTCTTCGGGTCGTCGTATGGCACGGCATAAGTACCGAACCCTTTTTGCCAACTGGCCAGAAAGCGATAGTCAAGTTGGTCGGTGGGACTGCCGCTCACGCCGAGATGGAACGCATAGAACCTGTTGTTATTGACCTGGATAGTGCCGTCATCGTTGTATATCGGCGACAAATAGAGCGGATTGCCCATCACCTGCCCCCAATGTTGCCATCCAGTGAATATGCTGTGGTTATAGTAGTTGTCCATACCGCCGATATGGTCGGATATGTGTTGTGTGTGGTCGTGGTAGATGGGGCCGCTTTGGTATTTTGTGTAGATGTATTCGAACACGATGTCGTTCACCGCCCTGTTGTTTTTCAGTTTCAGTTCGGCTCCAAGCATCATATCTTTAAGACTGTACATCAGATATTTCCGGCTCTTCTTGTTGTTCCATTCTTCCCCACTGCCATAGCCGTCATAGTCGAGCAGGAACATGGCGGAGTGGTCTTCAAAGAAATGGTCGCCGTAAAGGCCGAGATACCATGTGTCATAGTCGAAGTTGAGGCGGAACACCCAGCTGCCGAGCTGGTTGCCGGCAACGTTTTGATAGGTGCTTTCAGTGGCATCAGAGCCTCCGGGCCAGAATGCATCCCAGAAGGCCTTCAGTCCGCCGCCGTTGTCAACCATGCTTTGAGCTCCTCCCTCAACGGCCGACACGTTGTATGACTGTCCGCCAAACTGGCATCCCATCTCCAGTCCAAGTTCGAGAGACACTGGATAGAAGCGTTCCACATTGCCTATCCTTATGTAGCCGGCCTTGCTGTGATACAGCGTGTTCCGGGTATACCTGCTGTTTCCACCCGTGAAGTCAGCCTGCCAGTTGTCGTCGGTGGTTTTGCCAAACGCCACATGACCTTTCAGTCCGACCCATCCCTTGGTTAGCGGAATGTTCCAATAGTCTGGCAGGGCTATGCGCACTTGCGGCACAGGACGTGCATTGATGCCGAGCGTCTGCGAACCGCTGCTCAACTCGTTGTTCTTCAGTTCCATGCCATACTGCTTGCTGCCTATGGTCAGCGTGCCTTTCAGCCACCGTCCCTCGGCATACAATTGCTGTACGATTAACTTGCTCGTGTATCCAAAGGCGGCCGCAACGTCTACACCATAGCCGAAATCCCACTTCTTCATGTCCCCGCTGGCGGTCATGGGATGCGACACGGCGGCTCTGACATAGCCGTTTCGGGTGTCAAGTGAACTCAGTCCATACTTGTTGGCGTTGAGCCACAATGGCGTATGGTCGCCCTTCGTGCCGGATCCCTGCGCCGAAACCTCATAAAGGAGTGTTCCTGCGGGCAGTCCGTCTTCATATTCGTCCGTCTGTGCGGCCGTTTCGAGAGTCGCCAATGCGGCGAATATCGCTATCGTCAGTTGTATTTTTCGCATGATATATTATGCAGCAATGCCTCTTAGGTTAGTTCTCAACATCTTTCCAAAGGCTGTATATAGAGAATTCTTCATGTTTTGCAAGATAATGCAAATTTACATAAAAATTTTTAGATGATGTACACACACAAGAAAAGACAACAGTTATAACCCACGGCTCTTTCATTTAAGATTTCGTTTCTCACTTAAAAATGTTGTTATTTTATA
>CAVAQY010000119.1:0-2529 GCA_963590865.1 Bacteroidaceae bacterium
TCGGGGTTTCAGGCAGGTCGCACCCTCGGAAATGTTAAAACCGCCGAAGTCAGGACTTTTTTATTGTCGTCTTGTAACGGGGAAATGGAAAGGAGTCCTATTTCTCTGCAACGGGACGGATGGAGTAGCCATCGTTATCATAGTACAAACTGGCGGTTGTTACACATATGCGACTGTTAGAGTAGAAATGGAGGTAACTTTTGTTTCATAATCTGTAAAAAAGATAATGCCTTTATAGGTTATGGCTGCAAAGGTATGAAGCTAAAAGCGCACATGCCCCCGTAAAACAAAGTCAACGGGAGAGGAAATACATAAAACCACAAAAGTCGTCCTTGAAAATGTATAAAACCACAAAAAGTAGTTTGCAAGCCGCTACTTTTATTCAAGAAAACAAGAACGGTTTTTGCGGATTATCGTTATCTTTGCATAGAATAAGCAGTATTCGGAAAACTAAGAATGATGGTTCACGTATGGCTTATTGACAACTTACTAACCTAAAGGAGGTGCCCATGCAGAAGTATGCCGACCACATTGTAGAGATAGAGATAGAGTCTCTTTGGAGTAACTCCAGACATATCAAATGGAATCTTGACCCCAAGGTGAACATACTCAGCGGTATCAACGGGGTGGGGAAGAGCACAATATTAAACAAGGTTGTACGGGGACTGTCGCAGGGCGGCGAGTTTCCGAGCCATATGCTCAAGGGAGTACACATAAAGGTTAGTCCCGAAGATGCAAGATGGATACGCTACGACATAATCCGAAGCTTTGACCGTCCGCTCATGGGCAGTGACACCGTGAACCGCATCGTTGACGCACCCGTAGCCACAGAATTGGACTGGCAACTCTATCAGTTGCAACGCAAATATCTTGACTATCAGGTGAACATAGGCAACCGCATCATAGAAGTGTTGCAGAATGGTAATGCCGACGGTACTGTTAAGGCGCAGGAAATATCAGCTCCGAAGAAGAAATTTCAGGACTTGCTGGACAGACTGTTTGCAGAAACCGGCAAGCAGCTCGTCCGCACGAGCAACGAGATACTTTTTTCACAGATGGGAGAGCGGCTCACGCCCTATCAACTGTCGAGTGGCGAGAAGCAAATGCTTGCCATATTGCTTACTGTTCTTATAGAAGACCGTCAGCATTATGTCCTTTTCATGGACGAGCCTGAGGTCAGTCTTCATGTGGATTGGCAACAGAAGCTCATAGATATGATTTTGGAACTCAATCCCAACGTGCAGATTGTGCTGACCACCCACTCTCCGGCCGTCATAATGAACGGTTGGATGGACAAGGTGACCGAGGTTAGCGACATAACGTTGTAACCCGTTCCGCAAAGTTCCACCCCTTTAACTTTCCAAACGTGGGCAAAAGGCTTAATGACAGTCTCAATTCGAGGTATTTCGAGGCAGCCAACCGGCTCAACTCCAAGAGTCGGCGGCGCAGGATTGTGGCCTATGTGGAAAGCTACGACGACATATTCTTCTGGCGCACTGTGTTGGGACGCTTTGAAGACAAGACACGCTATTTCGAGGTGATGCTTCCGTCGCACGATACGCTCATGCGCGGCAAGAAGTCGGTGCTTATGAACTTCATTGGCAACAACATAGGTCCGGACATGATTGCCTGTGTTGACGCAGACTACGACTTCCTGATGCAGGGAGCCACTGAAACGTCAAGGCGCATATTGGACAGTCCCTACGTGTTTCACACTTACGCTTATTCGATCGAGAACTTGCAGTGCTATGCGCCCAGTCTTCACGACGTTTGTGTGATGGTTACGCTCAACGACCATGCCATTTTCGACTTCGAGGAGTTTATGCGCCGGTTCTCCGTGGCTTGCTATCCGCTGCTCGTATGGTCGGTCTTGATGTATCGCACGGGTCGCCATTCGGAGTTCTCCCTTTCCAATATGTGCCAGATAGCCGAGCTTGGCAAGTTCAACCTAAGCCGTGCCTTTGACATCATAGAACATTTGCAGCATAAGGTGCAGCGCAAGGTTAGCCAGTTGCAGCACCGCTATCCTGAAGCCAAGACTCCGTATTTGCGACTGCGCAAGGAGCTTGCGGAACTTGGCATACTTCCGGAAAATACATATCTTTTTATGCAGGGGCACCATATCTTTGACTCCATAGTTGTGCCAATGCTTACCAGCGTATGTGCCCGTCTGCGGCAGGAGCGTGAACTTGAAATATGCCGTACTTCAGCCCATGATACCCAGAGACGCAACGAGATGTCGTGCTATGAGCACAGTCTGATGGACATACGCTCCATGCTTAAGAAGAATATGGGCTACAAAGACTGTCCCTTGTTCGCGAGAGTGCAGCAGGATGTGTCGGACTATTTGGAAAGAGAGTGCAGTATGGCAAACAGCAATTCATAATGGGTGGTAATTTATAGAACACCTCTAATGTGTGCCATCGTTATTTGCTGCTGGGATTTAAAGAACGGCTCCGTAATGTAACTCCCGCCCTTTACTCTTCCCTTATCTTCCATTCGCTGATGGTGCGCTGCTTGCTGTCGAAG
>CAVAQY010000120.1:0-2483 GCA_963590865.1 Bacteroidaceae bacterium
CTCACGCGCGCGCGTTGAAATAAACGATAGTTTATTTAAGATATAGGAATAAGGAATATATATATTATACTCCTATCGTCGTATAATATAGGACGACGACAACGACAAAAACGACTTCGGATTTCGATTTTCTTTTTTTGTTTTGAAGAAAAGTAGAGAAGAAAAGCTGGGCGAAAAGAAAGCCCGGCCTTGCAAAGTTGCAGAGCCGGGCGTATCGCAAAAGATAAAGGTCGCATGAGGGAGCTGCGCGCTACCTTTGCAGCGAATTCAAATTTTACGTTCATGAACAGAAATCTTCAATCAATTCTCAATCTGCTTGCCCAAACTAAGCGGCAGATTGAAGTCCACTCGATGGACTTGTCTTACGATGCACTTTGGAACATCGCCAAGGAACTCAAGCGAAAGAACAGAACCATGACGCTTGTCGTGGGCGACAATCTCAGCAACCTGCAAGTAGAGCAGCTCATTGACGCAAGTGGCGACCACTTCGACATCAAGTTTGCGCCAACCGTCCCCAACTATTCAAACAACAACAACCATGAAGAAGTCTGAAATCATTTCACTAACCGAATACGGATGCGGTTTGAACATTGACGTAAGTAAGTTCACATTTGCGGAAGTTCGTCAGATGGCACGCAGCACAAGAAAGTCGGGTGGCGTTCTTTTAATCCGCTATGCCGATAAGTTCTTCACTGCCGAAGAAATCCTTGTTATTGCGCAAGAGGGTGGCAAAAGTCTTGTTTTCGATTTCAGAAAAGATTAAAATCCCTTGCCCTTCGTCCTCTCGTACACCGCCTCGCGGTCGGTGTCCACGTTCCTGATGCGGAACTGCACGGCACACCTGTCTGGGATAGTGTCGGGCAGTTTCGCTGCAAGTTTGGCTATCACCTCGTCAATGTTGCTGAAACCTATGTCACTCACCTCGGCCAACACCTCGCCACGGAAGTACGCCCTCGCATAAATCATGTACTTGGGAGCGATGCGGAACATGTTGTCTTTCCGCTCCTCCACATCACGCGCCAAACCCAGCTTGCTCTTTGCCGTACTGAAGAAAATAAAGTCAATCACCTTTGCGTTCAGTTCCCATGCAGGGGAGAAGTCCAGCTTGATGTAGCCGCGCGTGATGGTGCGTCCGTGCGAGTGGTTCATGGCAAAGGCCACCTCGTCAATGGTCGCACTGCAGTCATTCTGCGCCACCGTTCCCCAAGTGTGTCTGAACGTGTATGCTCGGTATTGCTTCTCCTTGGGTATGCCCAGACTCCTGCATATCTGCTTTATGCCGCCATTCACGCCAGCGTTGAACGAGTCGCTGTCGCAAAACCGCTTGTGGAAACGGAACAGGTAAGGGTCGTTAGGCTCTGCCAAGTATTTCTCCACCAACGGCTGTATCACCGGCTCAACCCTCATCTCGATGTAAGCGTCATCCGTGCGTGTCTTTCTCGTCTTGGCTCTGTTGTAGCACAAACAGCCGTTTCGGTAGTTCTCTTTTCGCATCTCGAAAAGGTCAACCGTGTTGATGCCAGCAAGACAGAGTATCATCTTCGCCACGTCACGCCCAATCTCGGGCAGTGGGTCTATCATCTTCGTCTCGGGCAATGGAGCCGCAAAGAACACACGGCACTCCTCCGGGCTGATGGCAATCTTGGCCGTGCGGTCGGCCTGTGGTATCTTCACCTTGCCCCAAGGGTTCGTCTTGATGCGAATGATGCCGTTGTCGTAGTCGTTGTACTCAGCCACGGCAGCGCGGAACACCTGCCTCATGCAGACTGGGTACATCTCCTTTGCCCTGTGCGTCTGCTCCAGCGACTGCACCCACTTGTTCATGAACGTGGAGGTGAGTTGTCCGAACATCACCCTCGTCGTCCCTGCAAACCGCTCCATGTGCTGAAGAGCCAGTTTGTAGTTCTTAGCGTTCCTCACTTGGCCGTTGTCAATCATTCGGTTGATGTGCAGGTGAGCATAGTCCGAGAAACACAAGTCCTCGTCATCCTTCGTAACGTATTCGATTATCTGCCTCACCGTCCACTTTGCATAGTCCACGCGGTTGAGCAGCTCCGCAAACCGCAGTATGCGTTTTGCGCAATACTCGTTCACGAAAGGGTCGGTGATGTTCCCGTCCTTGTCGATGAACTTCTTTGTTACCAACTTGTCCGTGCTGATATAGCCGGGCTTGATTTTGTGAACCACGCGGATATAGACTTTGTAGAACCCATCCTTACGCGGTGTCCTCACTACTGGTTTGAATGTTGCCATATTTTCAGTGTTTCAAAATTCGTTTGTAAGTTCTTGTAAGTGGATGCTCGGTTCCTTGTGTAAGTTTTTGTAAGTTTACCCTACACATTCTGCATGATTATCGTGCAGAATGTGCAGACCGCCTAAAAATAACTTAGGCTGTAAACCCCTTTGTATATCGGGGCTTACAGCCTAACTCTTTGAAAATAGAGGCTTATCGCGTTATTCTTCGACCGCCGCCTGCGCAGCTG
>CAVAQY010000121.1:0-2443 GCA_963590865.1 Bacteroidaceae bacterium
ACTGGAGTATGTATACAATGTTCTGCTTGTTGTTCATCGTATTTACTTCGCTTTGCGTTACACAATGTCAATCGAAAACCTTCTTGTTGGCAAAATATAGAACGAACTTATTGTCTTCGAGGAACTGACTTTGCAAGTCCATGAGTTCAGAATTTATTCCCGTCACCTCGAGCGTTTTGTCGAAAACGACATAAAACTCTACGGCCAGCACGTCTTCGATGTTCCTATATTTGGCGCATCGTGGCCTTACTATGGCATCGTATGTATGCCATAATTGACCGACGGCTTCATTAGTCCTTTGTATTATTGTCTGATAATTGGGAGAAGAAACATTTGTCTTGAATTCGATGAAGCACATCTCCTTTTCCGTAAGGAGCATACCGTCGCATACGCCGCCCTCCACAATCTTCTTGCCTGTAATGATACAACCGTCAAGCGGAAGCAACGCTATGACCGAACGGTTCGGATTTTCCGCCACAAAACACTTATCTTCGAAAACGGACATCTTGTCCGTCCAGTCTGTATGTCCCAATTCTGCGTCATCATAAACGAGGAGACGTTTGGCATCGCTCTTGTCAAAAGCGTCTGCCACATGCCTGTTGCCACAGTCTTGCAATGCCGCCCCCAACCGGATGTTCTTGATGGCTTCCGGCAGTTCCCTATCTTTTGAGAGTCTTGGCATAACATTGATAAAGTGAGTTGAACACTTGCATGATGTTGTCAGAAGCGGAGTCGAGCTCGTTCTTTGAAATAAGCCCAGTCTTCGGATTTACCACCGATTGGCAGTAGCATTCTGTGGAAGAAGACAAACGATAGGCAGCAATGTCGTTCGTGCCAATATGGTAACGTTGCGGAAGGATTTTGTCTATCGAGCACCTTAACTCCTCGTCGGCATTGGCATAGGCCTTTGCGCCCATAATCATGGTGTTGACAATAGCCAGCGAATAAGGGCTGTGCGTGGTCAACACGAGCATGTTTTTGTGGGAAGCCGTAGCATTGGCAACCAGCGAGTACAACACCTGCATCTGCGACTTCGGAAACAAATTGAGTTCGGGTTCTTCCACGACATTGATGAACCGGTCGTACCTGTTGGCCAACGATAGCTGGCGAATCATCATGTCTTTCACGCTGTCGGTATAGTCGTCGTTCTGCATGATTTCAGCCACCCGCTTTTCCAATTTGTCCTTTTCCTCCTTCGAAAGTTTTGTCTCTACGCGTTCTGTCGCCATCTTGCTCAGATATTCAGACACCATAGACATGGGCAGAGACGACTGTATGCCGCTTGATGCACAGACCAGCCGCACTTTATATCCTTCCCCTTGAATCCAACTTGCGTCATTCAAAGCGTCATATTCAAAACGCAATCCTTCGAATGGCAGGGCATATCCTTTCAAAAAGTATTTCTTTGCATTTACAAATTCGTCAGAGAAGGTCTCACTCGAATCGGGCAGTTCCTTCAAAAGTTTCGTTTTGTTCTCAGCCACGCTCACGATGGAGCGTTCGGCAGGAACATACATTATTTTGGGTAAGCCATCAACGTCTGCTTCCTTGGCATATACATGGAAACAGCCATCCTCATAAACAAAGTCATACCCTTGACCTTCAAATCGGATGTACGAATCGGGACAAAAGAAGGGGTCTAACCTATGATAGGCGCACAATCTTTTCTTGAACCTATCGTATTGTCCGAAATACGATAAGTTGTATTTCTTTTGGCTCAACACTTTCTCTGTCCACTTGAACATGGAGAAAAGTTTCGCCAAGCAACTCTTTCCCATACCCTGGTCGCCCACGAACAAGGTGATCTTCCGAAAGACTATATCTATGTCCTTGACCGGTCCAAATGATTTAACTATTAATCGTTCGTTCATGCTTTTTCAATGCTAAAATAGTTCTGACTTAGGCTTCTTTCATCACACAAACACCGCATCGTCGTACCGCAGCATGAGCTTGCCGTCGGTCCAGCGGTCGCTGTAGGCTATGGGCTCGCCGAGGAGATACTCGCGGATGAGGAGTTCGGGGTAGTTGGCACCGCTCATGTAAGTGAGCGGATAGCCGCCTCCGAAGCGGGGGTTCACCTCGATGCCCACGATGTCGCCGTTGTCGGGATGGAAGAAGAGTTGCATGCAGATGCAGCCCACACAACCGTCGATACTGCCGAGGCGTTCTTTCAGATAAGGCACGATAGCGTTCTTTGCCGTGCGGCCTTTGTTGATTTCGCCGGCACGTATCTCGATGCGTTCGCGCGGCACAATGCTCTTCACCTCGTGGTCGCGACCGAAATACATGTCGACGGTGTATTCCCGGTACACCTTTCGGTCGATATACTCCATGAACAGCAGTTTGTCATCGTGCAGGATGTCGTCGGTCAGTTCTTCGGGCTTCGTGATGAAGTGGAGGTTGGTACTGAGCGACCCGTCGTAGGGTTTGGCGAAGAGGGGGA
>CAVAQY010000122.1:0-2333 GCA_963590865.1 Bacteroidaceae bacterium
ACAGCTCCTTGCGTCCCTCGAAATAAGCCTGAAGAGTTGAGGCAAAGAGCGACTTTCCGAACCGTCGGGGACGGCTCAGAAACACGTAGCTCATCTGTTTCTTGCAGAAGTCAACGATGTATTTCGTCTTGTCAACATAGAGATAACCACCTTCACGTATCTTCTCGAAGGTCTGTATTCCCACAGGATAGCAATTTATCGGCTCTGCCATAATCTCGAAGTCTTTCTGGTTTTATGCCGCTAAGTTACGAATATTTTTGCGTATATGGACAAAAAGTCACGCTATCTGCCAAAGCTAACTTGCGAAACTGCTTTATAAAGTTGCCAATCAGTCGCTCGGATGCAAAGATATTTGGTATTTTTGCATTGGCCTGTCTGCTTATAATACACAAACAGGCAAAGGAACAACTCTAATGACAAGACCATTTATGAACAAACGCCAGACAATTCTACTGAGCAAGAGAGCGATGGCTGCAGCTGCATTGCTGCCCGCCGCGCATTGTATGGCCGACAACGCCGGGCAAAAGGCCACGCCACAGAGACCGAACATCATCTTCATCTTGGCTGATGACATGGGCTACGGTGACTTGTCGTGCTACGGAAGCGAACACATCAAAACTCCCAATATCGACCGCCTGGCTGCCAACGGCACACGCTTCACGCAATGCTACGCCGGATCGGGCATCAGTTCACCGTCGCGGTGCTCGCTTATGACCGGAAAGAACACCGGCAACACCACCATACGCGACAACCAATGCCCACAGGGAGGCATCAGGGGCATAAAGATAAATCCGCGAGGCGACACCACCTACGTGCGCCGAGCCAATATCTTGCCTACCGACACTACCATTGCCACCGTGCTCCGTGCGGCTGGCTACCGCACCTGCCTCGTGAACAAGTGGCACCTGGATGGCTACAATCCCGAAGCCACACCTCTAAACCGTGGGTTCGACGAGTTCTACGGTTGGCTCATAAGCACGCCATATTCCAACAGTCCATACTACTATCCCTACTGGCGGTTCTACAACAAGGAACTGGTGAACATCACTGACAATGAGCACGACAAGCATGTGCGCCACAATACCGACATTTCGACCGATGACGCCATCGGCTTCATAAACCGCAACAAGGACAACCCGTTCTTCCTCTATCTGGCCTATGATGCTCCGCACGAGCCGTACATAATAGACAACACCACATGGTATGACGATGAGGAGTGGGACATGAACACCAAACGCTATGCATCGCTAATCACCCATGAGGACCAGGCTATTGGGCGGCTTCTTGACGAACTTGACCGTCTGCACCTGCGCGAGAACACGCTCATAATATTCGCATCCGACAACGGAGCGGCGGTGCAGGCTCCGCTCAAGGAACTGAAGTGCAACGCCGGTTTTCGTGGGCGCAAGGCTCAGCTCTATGAGGGCGGCATAAGAGTGCCGTTTATAGTGAACCAGCCCGGGCGCGTGCCGAAGCAGAAGCTCGACAACATCATCTACTTTCCCGACGTGATGCCCACGCTTGCCGCATTGGCCGGAGCCACAGAGCACCTGCCGCAGCACCTCAACGGCATGAACGTGTTGCCGCTGTTCTACGGTAAAAAGGTTAAGACCGACAACCGACTGCTCTATTGGGAGTTTCCCGGACACCAGCGCGCGGCAAGAAAGGGCGACTGGAAGGTGGTGACGATAAAGCCCAACAAGCCGCTTGAGCTGTACAACCTGAAGAAAGACGTAGGCGAACAGAACAACTTGGCCGACAAGTATCCCGAAAAGGTGGCCGAGTTTGAGCGCGAGATGAAGGCCATACGCACGCCGTCGCCCTACTGGCCCACCAAGGACGACTGACGCTTTGCCTGTATGCCCGGCTTTCATCGGCCGTGAACGAGCGGCAATACGTCAATTCCACACAGACTGCTGTCAGAAACATTGTCTGCATTGCCAAGAAAATCTGCGCGAAAGGCTTGTGGCATGATGATTGGCCCATTCTGTGCCGGAATATGCCAGAAACAGCGTTTCCTGCATCACTCCAAACGGAAAGATGCTGGAAACGCTGTTTCTGCGTTCAGTCCGGAGGGAGTGGGAAAGAAAACAATGTGACCGGGCTGTTTCGCAATAATCTATTAACGGAAACAATGTTGTCGTGACCAAGCAATCCATCTTGACTACAGAAACGGCGTTTCCACAGTATTCGTCATTTAAATCTATATATTGCTGTCCGCTAAACCTTTTTGCCCCCGTAAAAGACAGAGGGTGTGTCAAAACCCTGAATTATAAATAACAAGCCTCGCTGTATGCCGATATAAAGCCATACAGCGAGGCTTTATTTTTTCA
>CAVAQY010000123.1:0-2187 GCA_963590865.1 Bacteroidaceae bacterium
AGTGATACCGAAACTACCTTGTCCGAGAACTTTCTCTATTTTGTATGACCCTCCATGTAGAAGCGTTCCTGTAGTCAGTTGTTGCATGGCTAAATCTTCTTTTCTTTATGATTGGTATCTTTTTCCTTCCTTCTTTGGTTGCGAAGGCTTGACGAACTTTTTGACGACATTGCGCTTTGCCGTGTCCTTTTTTGCAGAATCAACTTTCTGCTCTATTGGCTGAACCTTTGCCGAGTCTGTCTTGATGCTATCTTTACCAACCACTTCGGTAGCATTGTTATTACCTCCCCAAATAGAGAACGATGTTGCAGCGATAACAGCAATGACTGCAATGCCGAAAACCACTGGCCATACCTTCCGTTTCTTCTTGGGCTTGCCAAACTCGGGAGTAATCCATGTTCCTTTTGCGGTAGAGACTGGTGCGCCGTTTGTCGCAACTGGCACTTTGCCCTCTACCTTATCTATATGTATAAGGTGTGCCGTGTGGTTGTCCTTGTTGTCCTCCGTCACTTGGCGAAGCATCTCAAGTTTCTGTTCGTCGGTAGCGTTCGGCTTGGTGATGATGTTGAGAATGTTCTCGTCGGAAGCCTCTTCCAGCATACCGTCGGAACACAGGTAGAAATAGTCGCCCGGCTGGATGTCGGTGAGGTGTGCGATGTCTGCCTTGGCCCTGTGTTCTTGGCAGGGCTGCATGGCACGGGTGATGACGTTCTTCTGCGGATGGTGCTTCGCCTCTTCCTCCGTTATCTCGCCAATCTTCACGAGGTCGTTGACCAACGAATGGTCTTGCGTACGGAACACGATGCGTGCCGGCGACTTCTTCGATGCCGGGCGCAACTGATAGACACGGCTGTCGCCTATATGGGCTACCGTAGCACCGTTGGCATGAAGACAGAGGAAGGTGAGGGTCGTTCCCATCTTGCGTTCCTCGCCGTTGTCCTTTGCATCGAGCGCATCGTAGACTGCGCTGAGTGCTTGCTGGAAGAGTTCGTCGCTCAATGCCTCGCCGGGATGCCACTGGGAAAGGATGGTACTGCTGATGGTCTCACAGACCGTAGCCGATGCTACTTCGCCTTTCTCGTGGCCGCCCATGCCGTCGCAGAGGACGAACAGACGGTCGTCGGACGTTGACTTGCCCAATGCAGGGAAGAGGGAATCTTCCTGATTCTCCCTTTGCCCGAGCTCCTGTAGGTTGTATGCTTTAATCTTGAATTTCATACGCCATTATATTTTGAATATCAGTTCTGTGTTGCCCATCTTGATGCGGTCGCCGTTGTTCAGGATGAGTTGGTCGTGCTGTCCTATGAGCGTGCCGTTCAGATAAGACGGATTCTTGTTTGCTCCGTTTCTTAGGATGTGGAGGGTCTGTCCGCTGGCATTGCTCACTTCTACCACGGCATGACTGCGGCTCATGGTGCGGTCGTCCGTGGCTATCAGCACAGAAGCCGGCGAGGATGCAGCCTTGCGCCCTATAGTGTTGATGCCATAACGTAGTGGGTACGTTCTTCCCATGTTGTCCACCAATACACCGACAGAAGGACGTGAAGCGGTGCCTATTCGGGTTTCGTCTCCGCCACCTTGCCGTGGTTGCGAACCAATCCTTGTTTCGTCACCTCCCGACTGCTGTGCCGAGCCTCTTCCGTATTGTGTTTCTTCGCCAGAAGAAGCCGTTGGCTTCGGCTGCTCCACATACCGCTGGCAGTTGCCCACCGTGTGCTTTTCCTTGCACACGGGGCACGTGAAGGATGCCATATTGATGTTCGGGGCATCCTGCAAGCGGAGTATCTTGCCGCAGGTGGGGCATTTTATCTTTATCTCACTCATTGTTATACCTAATTATATATGTGTGGGTTACCACCTCATCACCGGCATATTGTTGGAGAACTTGCCCCACATAACGGGATGCTGTCGGTTGCCGGATACTTTCTGTACCGTTGGGCTCACGTAGTCGAAGAGCTCCCTTGCCGTGATGATGCGGTCACGGTTCTTGTCAGCCCCGCCGCGCAGTCCGTGCTGTAAGGCGTAGGTGAAGAATCCATTCGTCATTGTCGGTGTTTCGGTGGACTTCTCGTTGCTGCGGCAAGAGAGGAAGAACATCACGTTACTGTTTGTCTTGCCCGAACTCCCTTGATCGTTGCTCTTGCCTTGTCGCATAGCCCCAGAGAAGCAAGCGTCGGCAAACACCAT
>CAVAQY010000124.1:0-2185 GCA_963590865.1 Bacteroidaceae bacterium
AAGGCGTTGGTGACCAAGAACTACCGAGACAACTATTTGATTGAGTTGTAACAAGTCCTTGGCAAGTTGCAATCCATTGTCGGCATTTGTCCCGCCCGACCTAAAAAAACAAAAAATCTTGGGCAGACGGTGTGTTTGCAGTACCTTTGTACGGCAAAAACAGGACAATATTAAGACAAGAAAACAGATGAAACTGGTGTTGATTGGAGCCGGAAGGCTCGCCACAAATCTCGGCAGGGCACTGCTGAACGCCGGACATGACATAATGCAAGTGTACAGCCGCACAATGGAGTCGGCACAGGAAGCGGCGGCAATCATGGGCGGAATGCCCGTAACAAGCATAGACAGGATTACCAAGGACGCTGACGTGTATATCTGCGCAGTGAGCGACACTGCCCTACCCGACCTCTTGCCGATGCTGTGCAAGGGTCGCGAACAGAAGGTGTGGCTCCACACGGCCGGCAGTCTGTCCATGGATATGTTCAAAGGCATGGCTCTGCACTACGGTGTGCTCTATCCCATGCAGACTTTCTCCAAGGAAACGGTGGCCGACTTCAGCCACATACCCTGCTTTGTGGAAGCCAACGACGAGATGGCTACACGAACCATAGTGAAGATGGCTACGGACTTTAGCGACAATGTGTCCCCTCTGTCGTCGGAAGACAGGAAGTATCTGCACCTTGCGGCGGTATTCGCCTGCAACTTCACCAACCACTGTTACACCATGGCGGCTGACATACTGGAGAAGCACGGCATGGACTTCAGCGTGATGCTGCCGCTCATAGACGAGACCGCACGCAAAGCACACACCATGCACCCACGAAAGGCACAGACAGGTCCGGCGGTGCGGTATGACGAAAACGTGATCAGGGCACAAAGCCAACTGCTACGCAACGACCCGTTTGCCAAGGAAATATACGACAGGATGAGCATCAGCATACACAAGAAAAGCCATTGACTATGATAAACTACAACCTCAAACAGATAAAAGCCATCGTGTTTGACGTAGACGGAGTGTTGAGCGCAGAAGTGATAACGCTACACCCCAACGGTGAACCGATGAGAACGGTGAACACCAAAGACGGCTACGCCATACAGCTGGCCGTAAAACTGGGACTGCGCATAGGCATCATAACCGGAGGCCGCACGGAGAGCGTAAGGATACGCTATGAAGGTCTCGGCGTGAGCGACATCTATATGGGCAGTGCCGTGAAGACCGTAGCCTACAACGACTTCAAGGCGCGTCACAATCTGGACGACAGCGAAATCATGTATATGGGCGACGACATCCCGGACTATGAGGTAATGAGCATGTGCGGATGCCCTGTGTGTCCCAACGATGCCGTGGCCGACATAAAGGCAGTTAGCCTTTATATCAGCGACAGACGAGGCGGCGAGGGCTGCGGACGCGACGTGATAGAACAGACGCTGCGCGCACAGGGCAAATGGATGGCTGACGGAAAGGCTTTCGGTTGGTAAGTAGGTATTCAAAATTATCCGTAAAGCGGAGAAGGAAAAACAAGGAGTAAAGACAGGATGATAGACAACATCAAAAAATACAAGGTGATACTGGCGAGCAACTCGCCACGCCGAAAGGAACTGCTCGCAGGGCTGGACATAGACTTCAGCGTGCGCACTCTGCCGGGCATAAGCGAAGACTATCCCGAGTCTCTGGACGCAACCGACATACCTCTGTATATAGCCAACGAGAAAGCCGAGGCCAACAAGGCACAAATGGGCGACGACGAGCTGGTGATAACAGCCGACACCGTGGTAGTGCTGGGCAACGAGGTGCTAGGCAAGCCCAAGGATGACAGCGAGGCTAGACAGATGCTGCGCAAGCTGAGCGGCAAGACCCATCAGGTAATAACAGGTGTGTGCCTCATGACAAAGGACAAACAACGCAGTTTCGCCGTAAAGACCGGCGTAACGTTCAAGGAACTCAGCAACGAAGAGATTGAATACTACGTCTCCACATACCACCCCACTGACAAAGCCGGTGCCTACGGCATACAGGAATGGATAGGCTACGTGGGGGTGACATGGCTCGACGGGAGCTATTTCAACGTGATGGGACTGCCCGTTCAGCGCATTTATCAAGAACTGCAGAACTTCTGATGGAGGCTTTTTAGGGCGGTTCTATAAATTACCACCGTACAAACAATAAAATATCATGAGTTACGTT
>CAVAQY010000125.1:0-2184 GCA_963590865.1 Bacteroidaceae bacterium
CGCTATGTTCCAAATGAAGGAAAAGAGGCTGTTGTATTGTTTGGTTTCCATTGGTTCGTTTCTTCCATTCCTGCCGACTCCCCAAGCAAGGACTTTTCTTTTCTAACATGAATCTATATCTGCAAGAAACGGCGTAGGAGTTCTGTCAGTAAACGTCTTTCTTGTTATGATAGTGCCAAGCCGTGGACTCATGCTGCAAGCATCTCCATGCCGGCCATCCACGGCAAGACTTGACAAAGATAGCAATAAGAACGGAATTGTCAAAAGAAAAGAACGAATAGTTTGCCTCGGACGACGGGAAAGGAGAGACACAAGATTGGCACAGAATCAAGCCGTAGGGCAGTTGTCGCTTTGTTCGGGATGCCTTCGGGACTCGTTCGGGATGCAGACGGGACGAAATAGCCCCGTCTGCTTTGCTTTCTACATCCTTGGATGGTTTATCTTTTGCGGTTCCGACGCGTTTTTTTTGTTGTGAAAACGGATGAACCGTCACGGATGCCGGCGCGGATGCCATAGTAGGCAGCCTTGGGGGTGAGATCTCCGTTGTAGAGCAGCGGACTTTTGCCGTTGCGCCACGTCATAGCATCGGTTAATCCCCACACCATCAGTTCATTGCAGTTGCCGCTCTCCATGGCAACCTTTGCGATGCGGTAGTAGTCCTTGGCCTGTTGCAACCTGTTAACCTCGGAGCTGTCCGTGCCAAGGTCAAGCTCTGTGATGACGCAACGCAGTCCGATGGCATTGAAGCGGTCGAATGTAGCCTTGAGAGCATCGATGTCTACTCTACCTGCATCGAGATGGCATTGCAACCCTACCCCATGGATTGGCACTCCGCTATCCTTGAGATGCTTGGCCAGATTATAGAAAGCCTCGGCCTTGGGCTGTCCCTTGAACTCCACTCCGTAGTCGTTGAGGATAAGCTGCGCGTCGGGGTCGGCCTCATGAGCCAATCTGAACGCCTGGGCTACATAATCTTCACCGGCAAAATTCCATATCGAGGCGGAGCGCAACTTGTAGGCTGTGGAGTCTGAACGCACGATGGACTGGTCGTCGTCGAGCACTTCGTTGCACACGTCCCACTCGGGCACTTTGCCCTTATAGTGCGCCATCACATTGTCTATGTGATTTTTCATGATGGCAAGCAATTCGTCTTTGGTGAAGTTCTTGTCGTTTGCCTTGCCATCCTTGCTGACCCACGCCGGCACCTGCGAGTGCCACACGAGTGCGTGTCCCCGAACGCGCATACCGTGTCTCTGCGCAAAACTGACGAGGCGGTCTCCGTTGTAGTAGTTGAACTCGCCCCGAGAAGGCTCGGTGGCATCGAACTTCATCTCATTTTCGCACACCACCATGTTGAACTGCTTGGCGATGAGTTGCGACTTGGCGTCATTGTCGTCATCCATGTTAACCTTGTTGTCGTAGAGCGACACGCATGTGCCCACATACTTGCCTGTTCTGGCGGCGTATGTGCGCAATGCGGTGGTGTCGTGCTTTTCTTTGTTTGTGTCGAGTGCAGTAAAATCCTTGTCGCACTTTTCCGAGGCGTTGAGTATCTGTGCTCCAGAAGGAAGGGAGACCATGGCGAGACACGCACACACCATGCCCCAATGCATTATTCCTAATTTCATGATATTCTTTTTGGTTACTGTTACGGTTAGTATTTTCCCCATTTGTCTAAGTTCCATAGAATGAATCTTGCATCTTTTATTTGTTTTCTCTAAAGGGGATATAGTAATAATAAAGAGGCTTGACAGTAAACCAGCCATCTCCATGTTCCTTCTCTTCTGTGAAGTTATACAGAATGTCAGCTCCTTCAAGGAGTTCATGCACCTCGTAAAGCAGATGATTATCTCCTCTACACAGAAACAAGTAAACCCCACTTGCAGGAGCTTCAAAGGAGTCTTCTATCTTTACCCATTGTCCTGCATTGACAATTGTAGGCTCAATAGGTAGTTCGTCTATATGCTTTATAGCCCACGCATAATACTTTTCTTCTCTTTTCTCTTGAAACCAATCAATTAATTGTGATATTCTCCAAATCATAGTTTACCTCCTAATGCTTTTTTCTTAGAAAATCCCATGGAATAGGGTTTATAGTCTACAGAAGGAGCACCTTCTGGTTTTGTATATCCTTAAATTAGCAGACTTTTAATTTTATATAAAAGCAAGTCATTGGATAACAAT
>CAVAQY010000126.1:0-2156 GCA_963590865.1 Bacteroidaceae bacterium
AGCGTTTGCGTGAGGAGCAGCGCAAGATTGCCCAAGGCGAAGGCTCCGTCTTCGACAAGGCGCAAGCCGTAAGTGCGCTCGAACGAGTGCGCAAGGCCATTGAGAAGTTCTGGAAGCAAGTGGCCGACTTCCTTCACATCCACTACACCAGTGCCGAGCAAGTGGCCGACCAAGCCATGAAGGACTTGCTCGATGGCGTTGACCCCACCAAGTTTGGAAAGGACAATGCTTTGCGGATGCATGAGGAAGCCGAACTTAAAAAAGCGAATGAGGCTTTCAATCAGAGGTTGGACGAATTGGTGAAGAATCCGAACCAAAAGGATAAGGTTCTTCGCTTAGGTCATGTCAGTTCTTTCTTGAAAGTTGGTGGCGTTGCCGATGCAGATATAGAATTGGAGTTTGACAAGTTCGTTCGCAAGTCGGGTGAGAAATACAAGAACTATCATCCGTTTAGCGCAAGTGACTTGAAGAACTTGCCAACGGCTATGGCTAGCCCTATCGCTGTATTCAATAGTACCAATGCCAATGATCATGTTGTGCTTACCGAGTTGCAGAAAGACGGCAAGAATTTCATCGTGGCAATTAGGGCGGTGGAACAGCACAGAAGAGGTGGCGTGGTGTTAGAGGTGAACCAAATAACATCGCTATACCCGAAAGAAGAAAAAGGCATTGTAAATTGGATAAACACTGGTAGAATCAGCAATGTGGACAAAGAAAAAGCCCTTCGCTTTATCGAGGCACTCCAGCCCCATGCTGGAACCACAATAACAAGTGAAGAGCTTTCATCTGCCGCAAAGGTAGTCAAAGATTTTGCAGGCCCCAAAGTTGAAGACGTCAAAAACGTAGAGGAGGACAAATCCAAGTTCCGCTTGCTTGAGGACGATGATCCAAAGGCGCAGGAGGCTAATGACGAAGCCATGACTGACCGTATGAACGAGTTGGCCGACCGACTCCATACACCTGTACGCATCATCCGCACGGACGAGGAGATTGCCGCATTGCCGAGCGCAAGACAGCGCAGGATGAAGGGCAGTTTTAATCCCATGACGGGCGAGGTGACCATCGTTGTGCCTAACAATGCGAACTTGGCAGATGTGGAGAATACGTTTATCCATGAGGTTGTGGGGCATGACGGACTGCGTGTGTTGTTCCCCGAAGAGGAGAAACTGGCGGGTGCGCTCGATGAGTTGTATCGTGTGTCGAACGAGGGCATACGGCAGACCATTGACCGCATGGCGCAGAAGATGTATGATGCCGAGGTGGACCGTTTGCGCGAGAAGAAGCGCAGAGAGCATGAGGCCAAGGGCGAGGACAGCAATGCCGCCTATTATGCGGACATGGCAGAGGCTCATGCCGAGGCAAGCAAGAAGCGCGAGCAGTTCAAGCGTGATGCCACGGAGGAGTACGGAGCCGACCTTGCAGGACGCATCGGTGAGAAAGGCTTTGAGAAGATGAGTGCCGAGGAGCTGACGTTCTGGGGCAAGTTGAAGTCTATGCTTCAGAAAGCACTTGCACGGTTGCTGGAGGGTCTGAAAATCCCCGGCAAGAGAAAGTGGAGCGACAAGGACTGGGCATTTGTGCTGCATGAGGCGTACAAGCGCAAGAAGAACGGCGGACGGCCTACGGTGTTTGATGCAGCCGATACGGAGGTGATGCGGATGAAGACAGGGTTCGGTGAGACGAAGTTCAACGATGGTAAAACAGAACCAAGAACACGAACCGCAACAACGATAGCAGACATGAAACAAAGAGTAACCGAATTGTTTGAAAAGGCCAAGACTGGAGAGTTTGTAGGAAAACCTGCAAGCATTGGTCGGCTTAGTGCAGACGGCAAGGCATTCTTGGAAAAATTGTCTGGCTTGAATTTTAAGCAGTTTGTGGATTTTGTCCTCAATCCGTCTGATTTGAACCATATCCGTTCAGACCATTATGGTGAGAATGAAAAGGATAAGGGTAACAATGTGCCACTGACAGACGAGGATATTCAGAATATGGTGGACGTGTTGAACCAGCCAGACGGCATCCTTTATGGTATTGACAAGAAAGATGGACGCAAATTGTTCTTCTTCTTGAAAGATGCGGGCAACGGATTGTATAATCTGACTGAGGTTTGCAGTACAAAAAAAGGAAACCTTACTGCGAAAAGTTTCTTTAAA